>NZ_JAZFXT010000013.1:0-63422 GCF_036448855.1 Methylobacterium ajmalii | reverse complement strand
CTCAAGTTGAAGAGCTGATCATAGCTGATCACAACATAAACGGAGGCTCACGACCGATCGGCGTTTCCACCAAATCGTGTGAGCACCGAAACGTCAGACCAGCATCATCCTACTCGCAGCTGGTTTCAAAGAAACCAGCCCGCAGGGACGACGCCGTCCACGCTTCTCTTTCTCAGATGAACTTGTCAAAGAGCCGATCCGGTCGAAGCCGGATCTCGACCTTACCGGAAACGAAAAGCAGCGCCGGGTTACCCTGGCCCTTGCTCGCTCGTCTCTGGGGAGGTTCGGCGGGGCAGCCAGTTCGTCGGCGCCCCGTCGGTGAGCGGCTGTCTAAGGGTAGCCGGCTCGACTGTCAACACGCGAATCGGTCGTGTCCGAGCGGGGCAGGGCTCCGCCCGAACACGACCGGCATCGTGATGGAAAAATCACGAGACAGGCGTCGGTTCCACGCTGGCTGGCAAATTTGCGACAGTCTCGCACCGTGGGGCCGGTCGGGGGAGTGAAGACCTGGACGCCCGCTTCTTCTAAGGTGCGGCCGACGAGGCAGGAGACCGACGGCGAATGCGCAACGCCCTTCCGCCCATCGCGGTGATCGGGGCCGGGTTCAGCGGGACTATGGCCGCCCTTCATCTGAGCCGGCTGATGCCGGAGCGCTCGGTCCTTCTATGCGAGAAGTCGGGCGCCTTCGCCCGCGGCCTCGCTTATGCGACGGGTTGCACCGATCACCTGCTCAACGTGCGCGCCACCAACATGAGCGCGTTTCCGGATCGGCCCGATCACTTCTCCCGCTGGCTCGAGAACTGCCCCCTCGACGGCGCCGCCTGGACTCGCTCGACATCGGCCGGCGTGTTCGCGGCGCGTGGCCTCTACGGTCGCTACCTCACCGAGTTGCTGCTCGCGGCCCTGTCCGAGCCGGGCACCGCGCCGCGCCTGATGCTCGAGCACGACGAGGTGGTGGACCTCGCGCCCGAGGGTGAGGGCTTCTGCCTGACCCTCGCGGCAGGACGGCGCCGCCATGTCGCCGGCGCCATCCTGGCTTGCGGCAATCTCCGCGCCCCGGGCAATCTGAAGAGCCGCTACGCGGTCGACCCCTGGGATGGCGCGCCGCTCGACGACCTGCGGCCGGACTTGCCTCTGCTCATCGTCGGGACCGGTCTGACCATGGTCGACGCGGTCGCTGCCCTGCGGCAGCGTGGGTTCGCCGGGCCGATCCTGGCAGTGTCGCGCCGCGGCCTGCTGCCCCAGGTCCATGCGCCGACCACGCCCTGGGCCACGCCGGACGTGCCGGATGCGGCGCGCCGCTCGCTCGTCGCGTTGTTGCGCGGCGTTCGGGCGGAGGTGCGGCGGGCCGAAAGCGCCGGGGCCGACTGGCGAAGCGTGGTTGATTCCCTGCGCGGCACCAGCATCGATCTGTGGCGCGGCCTGCCGCTCTCCGAGCAGCATCGTTTCCTGCGCCATCTGCGCGCGTTCTGGGACGTGCACCGCCACCGGATGGCGCCGCCGGCGGCCGAGATCATCGCGCGAGAATGCGCCGGTGGTGGGCTGACCGTGCTCCGGGGCCGAGTGATCGACATCGAGGACCGGGCGGGGCACGCCCGTGTCACCGTGCGCGAGCGCAGTGCGGCTGTTTCGCGGGTCATCGAGATCCAGCGGATCATTGATGCGTCCGGGGTCGGACGGGTCGCGGACACTAACGACCTGTTGCTGCGACGCCTGATGGCCCGGGGGTTGGTTCGTCCGGATGTCCTGGGGCTGGGCCTCGCGGTCTCCGACGACCTCGCGGTCCTCGATCAACGCGGCGAGGTCGGATTCCCGCTCTGGACACTGGGGCCATTGTTGCGCGGTACATTGTGGGAATGCACGGCGGTCCCTGACATCAGGGGCCAAGCGGCGGAACTCGCCCGGACGGTGGCCGCACGGCTGCAGAATGCTCCGCTCGGCGAGGCGCGGGAGACGGCATGATCCCGGTCGAGAACCTGTGGCGCGTCAGAGGCTTGCCCGGAACGGCGATATCCTGTCGCTAGTTCCATAATCATCCTTATGCGATTCGCCCGCCTAAGAGCCTTGCAGGATCCTCTCGCACGCTTGGCAGCCGCTGCAACGCGGCTGATCCCTGCCGCTTCGCCTTTTCGGGCTCCACCTCGGTTGCGTGAGCTGCCGTGCGGGTGGCCTCGCGGCGTCCGACGCGTCGGCGACCGGTGAGCTTATGCCGGAGACGGGCGGCGATATCGTCGTGCGGCTCGGTGGCACGTGGAGGTCCGCCAGAAGACGTGGGCCGCCTGCACCGCTACCGGCAAGGCCGCCCCTCGCCGCCGCCTCGTCCCCGGCATCTCCGATCGCGGGGTCCCCCTCACCCCGCCCCCGTCAACGTATCCGTCGACCCCCGTATCCAAGCATTTATCCCGGGCCCGCCATGACCTTCGCCCTCGACGATGCAGAGCCGGCTTCCCGGCCAGAGCCGGTGAAGCTGCCACGCCGTGATGGCCGGCCCGCTGACGTCGCGGCGTCCGTGGATCAAGACGCCCGGGATCGCCCGCAGGCGGTCCATTCGCGCCGAGATCGCGTCGGAGTCGCGCAGGAAGCCGTCATTCGCCCAATAATGGGTCACCAGCGTCGCGAATACCGCGTCCCGGTCAGGGTCGTCGGGTCGTCCGGGTGGCGGTGCATCGAGGGAGACGTGGGCCGCTTCCCAAGCCAGCCAATCGCGGGCGGCGCGTCGGCGGTCCGCCGCGTCGTCGCCCGCGAGGCGCCGGGCATAGGCCTCGACGATCCGTTCGCTTCCGCGCCGGCCGGAGGCCTCCGCGAAGGCCTGCCAGGCTTCGGGAAAGATGCGCCCGACGCCCTCGGTGATCCACGCGACCTCGTCCCGGCTGGTGGTGGTGACGGCGGCCAGCACGAGCGAGCTCACCCGGTCCGGATGACGTTGCGCATAGGCGAGCGCCAGGGTGGTGCCCCACGAGATGCCCGAGACCAGCCAGCGTTCGATGTCGAGATGCGCCCTCACCGCCTCGATATCGGCGATCAGCGCCGTCGTGGTATTCCCCAAGAGCCCGCCGAGGTCCGCAGTCACGAGCGGCCGGCTACGGCCGCAGCCCCGCTGGTCGATGCCGACGAGGCGATAGCGCTCTTGGTCGAAGTGACGGCGGTACCCGCCGCTTCCGAGCCCGCTCCCCGGCCCACCGTGCAGGAAGAGCGCCGGAATGCCGTCCGGCGCGCCCGAGGTCTCCCAGTAGATCCGGGCACCGCCGGCGACGGGAAGGAGACCATGATCGAGGAGATCGGACATTTAGCAGGGATTCCCGGCCTTTACCCCGGCTGGCACGTCTCGCAGAAGAACGTCGAGCGTCCCGACTGCACCAGCCGCCGCACCACCCCGCGGCACCCCTTCGCCGTGCAGGCCAGCCCCTCCCGGTCGTAGACCCGGAAGGCGTGCTGGAAGGCGCCCTGGCTGCCGTCGGTGTGGACGTAGTCGCGCAAGGTGGAGCCGCCCGCCGCCACCGCCTCGGTCAGCACGTCGCGGATCACGACCGCGAGGCGCTTGGCCTTCGCGGTCGGACGGCCGGCGGCATCCGCGAGCGACCCGGCGGGCGCCTCCGGGTGGAGCTTGGCCCGGTGCAAGGCCTCGCAGACGTAGATGTTGCCTAAGCCCGCGATCAGCCGCTGGTCGAGGAGCGCGGCCTTGAGCGGCGTGCGCTTGCCCCAAAAGAGCCGCGCGATCGTCTCGCCCGAGAGCTCGTTGCCGAGCGGCTCGATGCCCATGCCGGCGAAGTGGCGGCAGGTGGACAGCTCCGCGGACGGCACCAGGTCCATGAAGCCGAAGCGGCGGGCGTCGTTGTAGACGACCCGCGCCCCGTTCGAGAGCCGAAAATCGACGTGGTCGTGCTTCGACTGGCCTTGCGCGCCTTCCAGATAGAAGTCGCCGGGCGACACGGAGCGCCCGTCGGGCAGGTGCACGTCGAAGCGTCCGCTCATGCCGAGATGCATGATCAGCGCCTCGCCGGACGAGAGCTCGGCGACGAGGTACTTGGCGCGCCGCGACAGGGCCGTGACCTCCTGCCCCTTCACCCGGGCGGCGAAACGCGGCGGGAAGGGAAAGCGCAGGTTGGGCCGGTTCAGCACCACGTCGGTGAAGCGGGCGCCGACCATCGCGGGCGCCAAACCGCGGCGCACGGTCTCGACTTCGGGCAGTTCGGGCATCTCTCGTCCGTGGCGAAGGGCAATGGTGCGACCTTGAGCGCGACGAAGCGCACCCGGCGAACATGCTTGCCCAGATGGTGCTTTCCCCCCGGCTTCGCTATGCAGGCCGCCACGACAGGGGACCTGAAGGCATGGCCGGCGACGAGACCAGCACCGATTTCGGCTTCGAGCGCGTCAGGCTCGCGGAGAAGCAGGACCGCGTCAACGAGGTCTTCCGCTCGGTGGCCAAGCGCTACGACCTGATGAACGACCTGATGTCGGGCGGCCTGCATCGGGCCTGGAAGAGCGCCTTCGTGTCGAGCGTGCGCCCCTCGCGCACCCGGCCGTTCCGGCTGCTCGACGTGGCCGGCGGCACCGGCGACATCGCGTTCCGCACGCTTCAAGCCGGCGGGCCCGACACCAAGGTGACGGTGCTCGACATCAACGAGGCGATGCTCGGCGTCGGCCGCGAGCGGGCCGGCCACCGTTACGGCTCGCGCATCGACTTCGTGGCCGGCAACGCCGAGTCGCTGCCCCTGCCCTCCGACACCTTCGACGCCTACACCATCGCCTTCGGCATCCGGAACGTGCCGCGGATCGAGAACGCCCTGGCCGAGGCCCACCGGGTGCTCAAGGTCGGCGGGCGCTTCCTGTGCCTCGAATTCTCCCACGTCGACGTGCCGGGCCTCGACAAGATCTACGAGGCCTACTCGTTCAAGGTCATCCCGCGCATCGGCGCGATGGTGGCCGGCGACAAGGAATCCTACCAGTACCTCGTCGAGTCGATCCGCCGCTTCCCGACCCCCGGCAGCTTCTCGCGCATGATCGAGCAGGCGGGCTTCGGCCACGTCACCCACCGGCCGCTCTCGGGCGGCATCTGTGCCATCCATTCCGGCTGGAAGCTCGCGTGAGGCACCCGTCGTGCTGAGCCTCGTCGCCCACCTCGCGCGGGGCATCCATGTCGGCTGGGTGATGGCCCGCGAGGGCGGCCTCTCCTTCGTCGACGAAGCCGCCCTGCCGCCCCACCTGCGCGTCGTCCTGCGGCTCGGCCGCAAGCTCGAGCGCCCGGGCCTCGGCGCCGGCCGCCTGCCCGCGGCGCTGACCCGCCTCGGGCCCTCCTACGTCAAGTTCGGCCAGTTCCTGGCGACGCGCCCCGACATCGTCGGCATGGCGGCGGCCCGCGACCTGGAGCGCCTGCAGGACCGGGTACCGCCCTTCCCGCAGGAGGTCGCGGTCGGCATCCTCGAATCGACCCTCGGCAAGCCGGTCTCGGAACTGTTCACCGCGTTCAGCGCGCCGATCGCCGCCGCCTCGATCGCCCAGGTCCACAAGGCGCACCTGCGCGAACCCGACGGCACCGAGCGGGTGATCGCCGTCAAGATCATGCGGCCGGGCGTGCGCGAGCGCTTCGCCCGCGACATCCAGGCGATGCGGTTCATGGCCCGGATCGTCGAGGCCCTGCGCCCGGAGGCCGAGCGCCTGCGCCCGCGCGAGGTGGTGGAGACGCTGGCCCGCTCCGTCGCCATGGAGATGGACCTGCGGCTCGAAGCTGCCGCCCTCTCGGAACTCGCCGAGAACATCAAGGACGATCCCGAATTCCGGGTGCCGCAACCGGTCTGGGAACTGACCGGGCGCGACGTGCTGGCGAGCGAGTGGATCGACGGCATCCGCCTCAACGACCGGGCGGCGATCGTCGAGGCCGGCCACGACGTGGCGGCCCTCGGCCGGACCGTGATCCAGTCCTTCCTGCGCCACGCGATCCGGGACGGCTTCTTCCACGCCGACATGCATCCCGGAAACCTGTTCGTCGATCCGGCCGGGCGGCTCGTCGCGGTCGATTTCGGCATCATGGGCCGGCTCGGGCTGAAGGAGCGCCGCTTCCTCGCCGAAATCCTGCTCGGTTTCATCCTGCGCGACTACCGCCGGGTGGCGGAGGTGCATTTCGAGGCCGGCTACGTCCCCTCGCACCACTCCGTCGACGATTTCGCGCAAGCGATCCGGGCGATCGGCGAGCCGATCCACCAGCGCCGGGCCGACGAGATCTCGATGGCGAAGGTCCTGACGCTGCTCTTCGACGTCACGGCGCTCTTCGACATGAGCACCCGCACCGAACTGGTGATGCTCCAGAAGACCATGGTGGTGGTCGAGGGCGTCGCCCGCTCGCTCGATCCGCGCCTCGACATGTGGACCACCGCCGAGCCGGTGGTGCGCGCCTGGCTCACTCGCAACCTCGGCCCGATCGGCCGCGCCGACCAGGCCCGCCGGGCGGTGCTGACCCTCGCCGACGTGGTGGCCGACGTGCCGGACCTCGCGCAACGCGCCAAGCGCGTGCTGGTGCGCCTCGACGAGGAGGGCCTGCGCGAGGTGACGCGCGTCGAGCGCCGCATCCGCGTCGAGACCAAGCGGATGGTGTGGTCGACGCTGGCCCTGTGGGTGATCGCCGGGTCGCTGCTGGCGATCGCCGTGAGGTGACCGGGCGCCGCGGGGCCGACGCGAGCCCGTGCTACAGCGAGCGACGGGTGGAAACCGGAGCGGCGCAATGGACTGGTTCGAGCGGCTGACCGGCTTTCGCGAGACGGACCATGCGCCGACGCAGCGACGGCTGCGCGTGGAGAACGGCTGCCTCGTGCGGGAGGGGAGCGGCGATCGCTTCGCGGTCGGTACGCTGACGCTGCCCTCGGTGGCGGAGCTGCGCGCGGCGGCTTCCGGCGTGCGGCGGGCGGGTCGGACGCGGCTGAGCCTCGTCGAGGGCGACGTGCGGGCCCTGCACCGCCTGCCCGGGAACCGGGGCGCGCTGTTCCAGGTCGCCTCGCAGTTCAACATGCTGGAGATGGTCGGCCCCGAGGTCACCCCGGAGGACGGTGTCGCCCGCTACGCCGGCGACCGCACCCAGGGCCCGGCCTGCGCCATGGCGGCGGGAGCGGCCACGATCTACCGCAACTACCTCGTGCCGGTGGAAGGCGGCCTCGGCCAGACCGCCGGGCGGCAGCTCGACGGTCTCGCCGATCTCGGCGACGCCCTCGCGCGAAGCCTCGGGACCGTGCGAACCGCGTTGTGGGCCATGCGCAACGGCTACGCGCTGCCGACGCGGGCAGGGCTCGCAGCCATCGCCGCGTATCTGGACGGTGCGGACGAGGACGCCCGGGACGACCTGCGCGGCCGGCTGCGGCTCGGCCTTCACACGGATGTCGCGGTCACCGACGGACCGTCGCCCCATCCGCTCGTCAGCCAGGTCTTCTGCTCGGCGCTGCCGGTCGCCTATGCGGGCCTGCCGCAGGCGGACTGGGCGCCGTTCGCCCGCCTGGTGCTGGAAGCCGCCTACGAGGGGACGCTGCTCGCAGGGCTGCTGAACGCGGCCCGAGGAGCGTCCGGCCGCGTGCTGCTGACGCGCCTCGGCGGCGGCGCCTTCGGCAACGCCGACGACTGGATCGACGCCGCCCTGCTGCGGGCGCTCCGGCTCGCAGGCGACGGCGATCTCGACGTGGCGCTCGTCAGCTACGGTCCGCCCGCACCAGCCTTGCACGACCTCGTACGACGCTACGCCGAACCGGACCGATGAGCCGGCGGGCGGAGGGTGGAGCCGACCGTGGAAGGATACCGGGCTCAGCCACATATCGAGCGTTTCATCTCATGATCGATGTAGAGATAGTGATTCTTTGATATTTTTACAGTTTCGAATTGATTTATAGACGTTGAATTTTCTGAGTATTAATTGAAGTATAGCCATAGATTGATTTATCATTTTATGAATAACAGCGCGATATAAGGGCGATATCGAAAATTTGAGGGGAGATCTGGCGCTGCGCGTGCCGGCGCCAACCGGATTTACCGGGATCTCGCAGCCTTTCGTTGACTCTCTCGCCTCGACGGCAACCTGTGGGGTAAAATATCCGGTCCGGCCTCTTTCCAGGCGTCGCCTTCCACGCTTAAGCTTGCCGCGTTCCAAAGTCGTCCGCAAGTCTCGTCCGGGAAGGTTCTGTTCATGATGAAGCATTGTCTGGTCGTGGCCTGCCTCGCGGGCGCCTTCGCGCTGGCCGGGGCAGCACCGTCGCGGGCGCAGAGCGCCGGCTCCGTGCTCGGCGGCCTCGCCGGCGGTGTCATCGGCGGCATGATCGCCGGCTCGATCGCCGCGCAGGCGGCCCGCCAGCGTCCGGTCGTCGTCTACGCGCCGCGTCGGCGGACGCGCGTCGTGCGCTACGCCCGTCCCCGCCCCGCCTACCCGGCCGCCGGCCCGGCCCGGGTGCAGGCGGTGAACGCCTCGGGCGATCCCTTCGCCTCGCCCCGCAGCGGCGTAACCGTCGTCAACCAAGCCCGCTGACGCGCCCCCTCGCACGCCGGATCCCCGCCCCATGCTCCGTCCGATCGCCCTCGCCTTCCTCGCCGCGGCCGTGACCGCCTTCCCGGCGGCGGCCTCCCCGGCCCCGCCGCGGCTGACGGTCGACAAGAGCTTCGGCAAGGTGGCGGGGTGGTCGATCGGCTACAGCGAGAGCCTCGGCGGGTGTCTGGCCGCCGCGAGCTACGGCGACGGCACCACCCTGTGGTTCGGCATCGGCGGGACGCGGGGAACGTCGTACCTCGCCCTCACCAACCCGAAATGGCGCTCGCTCGAGGTCGGCGGCCAGTACGAGCTCCACATGCTCGCCGGCCGCGAGCGCTGGCACGGCACCTTCACGGGCTTCGAGCGCGACGAGGCCCGGGGCCTGTTCCAGGCGGGCCTCAAGGAGCGTTTCGTCGCCGACCTGTCGCGGTCCGGCAGCATCGCGGTGCGGTTCCAGGGCCGGCAGATCGCGACGCTCTCCCTCGTCGGCTCGACCGAGGCCTTCGATGCCGTGCTGAGCTGCCAGAAGGAGGCGGTGACCGCCGCCGCCAAGGCGGGGCCCGACCCGAAGCCGGGTCCCGACGCGCCGCGCAAGGCCGGCATGGTCAGCACCGGCACCGGCTTCTACGTCTCGGAGCGCGGCCACCTTTTGACAAACCACCACGTCGTCGCCGGCTGCACCGACATCCAGGTCCGCCAGCCCGGCTCCGGCATCCTCAAGGCGCGGCTCGTGGCCGGTGACGCGGCCAACGACCTCGCGGTCCTCGCCACCGACGTGCCGCCCAAGACCGTGCCGCCGCTCTCGGTGCGCGCGCGCCTGGGCGAGAGCGTCTACGTCTACGGCTTTCCCCAGAGCAGCATCCTGGCCTCGACGGGCAACTTCACCATCGGCAACGTGACGGCGGTGGCGGGCTCGGGCGACGACACCCGCAAGATCCAGATCTCGGCGCCGGTCCACCAGGGCAACAGCGGCGGCCCGATCCTCGACCAGTACGGCAACGTCGTCGGGGTGGTGCAGTCGAAGCAGGTCGCCTTCGCCTCCGGCGACGTGCCGCAGAACGTGAACTTCGCCATCAAGTCGGCGATCGCCCTGAGCTTCCTCGAGGCGAACGGCGTCGAGGCGCCGATCACCGTGCGCACCGCCGACGCGCTCGACGGCGCGGCGCTGGCCGAGAAGGCACGGGACTTCACCGTGCAGGTCGTGTGCGAGTGAGCCGTCCGCGGGCGTTCCGCCGGCCCCCGCTCACGGATAGCGGACCGGCGGCGGGTCCTCGGGCAGCGGGATGAACTCGGCGTCGTTCGGCACCGTGTCGAACCGGCCCTGGCGCCAATCCTCCTTGGCCTGGGCGATCCGCTCGGGCCGCGAGGAAACGAAGTTCCACCACAGGTGGCGTGGACCGTCCATCGGCTCGCCGCCCAGCACCATGAAGCGGGACTTTTCCGTCGCCCGCACGCTGATCCGGTCGCCGGGGCGGAAGACCAGGAGCTGGCCCGGGCCGAAGCCGTCGCCGGCGATCTCGATCGCCCCCGACACCGTGTAGATCGCCCGCTCGTCGTAGTCGGCATCGAGCGGCAGGACGGCCCCGGCCTCGAGCGCCACGTCGGCATAGACCATCGGGCTCGAGGTCCGGACCGGCGAACGCGCGCCGTAGGCCTCGCCGGCGATCAGCCGCACGGTCTTGCCCTCGGCGGAGACGACCGGCAGGGCGGCGGCGTCGTAATGATCGAAGGCCGGGGCGGTCTCCTCGTCCCGTGCCGACAGGGCGACCCAGCTCTGGAGGCCGAACAGCCGCGAACCCGTCCGGCGCAGGGCGCTGCCGGTGCGCTCCGAATGGGTGATGCCGCGTCCCGCCGTCATCCAGTTCAGCTCGCCCGGGCGGATCGGCAGCTCGGTGCCGAGGCTGTCGCGGTGCATGATCTCGCCGTCGAACAGGTAGGTGACGGTCGACAGCCCGATATGCGGGTGAGGCCGCACGTCCATGCCCTGGCCGAGCAGGAACTCGGACGGGCCCATCTGGTCGAAGAACACGAACGGGCCGACCATCCGGCACTCGGTCGAGGGCAGCGCCCGCCGCACCGCGAACGAGCCGAGGTCGCGCGAGCGCGGCACGATCAGGGTCCGGATCGCGTCGCAGCTGAAGGCATCGCCCGGGACGGGGTCGTCGGCACCGTGCCAGCTCATCGCATCTGCTCCTTCCGAAGGGGCCTCGCGAGGTTTTATGTCGCCCTCCGGGAGGCCGTCCCGTGAGCCAGCATCCTGGCTCCACCGGATCGGCCTGAAAACAGAAACGATCGAAACGCATCGTTTCGATTTGCAGCCATGGGCCGGACAGGGGTTCCATCGGGCGCAAGCTTCGCGCAATCCAGCTCCGGCACGCTGGGCGCTCCGGTGAAGGGAAGGCGGGCCATGGGCGACGAAGCACTGACGGAGGAGCAGGCCGCCGAGCGCCTGGCCCATTACCTCCTGAAGGAGGCCTACCACGACCTCGCCGCGGTGCTGCTCAGCGCCAACGCCAAGGCGGCCGAGACCCTGTTCTACGCCGTCGAGAAGCGCACCGCCGACGCGTTGCGCGCCATCGTGGCGGATCGGACCGAAGGCACCGCCTCGACCCGCATCGCCCGCACCGTCGGCGGCGAGCTCAACGAGCTGTTCGCCGGCGCGCACGGCCGCACCGGGGCCCTGGCGCCGCAGCAGGTCGCGTAAGCTCGACACGGGGCGGGCCCCGGGATTACGCTGGGGCACCACGACGCCTCTCGCCCGACGGTCCGCCATGCGCAGGCTCCTCGTCACCGCGCTCCTCCTCCTGTGCACGGCGGTGCAAGTCCGCGGGCAAGTCCGCGGGCAAGGACCGGGGGAGAAGCCCCGGGAGGAGCCGCCGCCGCTCTGGCTGCGCGAGCCGGCCCTGTCTCCGGATGCAAGCCGCCTCGCGTTCCGGTACCGCGGTCGGATCTGGACCGTTCCGGCGGCGGGCGGCGAGGCCCGGGCCCTGACCGAGGCCGGCGCCCACGCGGAGACGCCGGTGTGGGCGCCCGATGGGCGGAGCCTCGCCTTCGCCTCCGATCGGTCCGGCGCCCTCAACCTCTACGGTGTTCCGGCGGCCGGCGGCGAGGCCCGGCGCCTGACCTGGTACTCCCTCGACGAGCGGCCGATGAGCGTGACGCCCGACGGGCGCTCGGTGCTGTTCGCCTCCGCGCGCCTCGGCGATGCCACCCGCACCTTCGCGCCCCCGCTCCGCTCCGAACTCGCGAACCAAGTCTACGCCGTGCCGCTCGCGGGCGGGCGCGAGACGCTCGTCCTGCCCAACGCCGCCCTCGACGCAACCTGGGATCCGGAGGGGCGGCGCCTCCTCTACACCAGCCCCAATATCGAGCAGCGCTTCCGCCAGCACCAGGTCTCGCAGGCGGTGCGCCAGGTCTGGCTCTACGATGCGGCCACCGGCCGCCACGAGCGGCTGACCGCCGGTACGCGCGAGAGCCGCGGCGCGGTCTGGCTGCCGGGCGGCGAGATCGCCTATCTGAGCGAGACGTCCGGCTCGCTCAACGTCTGGCGCCTGTCCCTGGCCGACCGGGTGCCGCGCCAGGTCACGCGCTTCGACGGCGCGCCGGTGCGCTTCCTCTCCGCCTCCCGCACCGGCGACCTCGCCTTCGCCCGCGACGGGCGGGTCTATCGCCTGCGGGCGGGGGGCGAGAGCCCCGAGCCCGTGCCGATCACGGCGCCGGAGGCGACCTTCGCCGACGAGGTGGCGGCCCGCACCTCCGACTTCGCCGACCTCGCCCTGTCGCCGTCGGGTCACGAGGTCGCCCTGGTGGCGCAGGGCGAGATCTACGTCGCCGCCCGCGACGGCAAGTCGGTCAAGCGGATCACCCGCACGGCGGGCGAGGAGCGCAACCCCGCCTTCTCGCCCGACGGCCGGCGCCTCGCCTACGCGGCCGAGCGCGACGGGCGGTGGGGCCTCTACGAGGCGGTGCCGGCCGATCCCGACGAGCGGGGCTTCGCTCAGGCGACCCGCCTGATCGAGCGGGCGCTGCCGACCCCGCCGGGCGACGCCTTCCTGCCGACCTGGTCGCCGGACGGACGGCGGCTCGCCTACATCCACGACCGCGGCGCGGTCCACGTCCTCGATCCCGCGACCGGTGCCGACCGCGAGGTGGTGCCGCCGGGCCGGTTCTACCCCTATCGCGACGCGTCGTGGTGGCTGTCCTGGTCGCCGGACGGGCACTGGCTGGCGCTGCCGGTCCAGCTCGACCGGGGCTTCACAGACAACGTCGCGGTGGTGCCGGCGGACGGCTCGCGACCGGCCGAGCGGGTAGCGCCGGCGGGCGAGGGCCAGGGCGAGGCGCGCTGGAGCCCGGACGGCGGCATGCTGGTCTGGCGCAGCGAGCCGGAGGACCTCCACTCCGCCTCCGGCGCCACCGAGCCGGCCGACATCGACGCGGTCTTCGCCTCGCGCCGGGCCCGGGACGCCTACGAGGCGCGCCTGCGCGTACCCGTCGAGCCCGAGGCGCCCCGCCCGGCCGACCCGCCCCGGGGAACGGAGCCCGACACCACCGAGATCAGAAGCGCCGAGCCCGGGGGGCTGCCGCAGCGGGCCGCCGCGCGGCCGGCCGCCCCACCTCAGCCCATCGACCCGGACGGCCTCGAGGACCGGCAGCACCGGCTGTCGCAGGGCCATGTCGACGTGGTTCTCGCCGCGATGCTGCGCGACGGGACGAGCCTGCTCGTCGTCGAGCGCAGCGAGCGGCCGAAGGGCGAGGGCTACGCCCTGACCGGCACCATCCGCGACCTGCGCCGGGGTACCCGGCGCACGGTCTTCTCGGACCTGGCCTACAAGGCTTTCACGCCGGTGCGGCTGAGCCGCGACCAGAAGATCCTCGTGGTCCTCTCCGGGACCGGCTTCACCGAGATCGACCTCGCCAAGGGCACCCCGCACCACGTCCGGGTCGAGGCCGATGCGAGACACGACCCGGCGGCGCGCCTCGCGGCGGGCTTCGATCAGTATTGGCGCCTGACGCGGGCGAAGTTCCTCGATCCCGGCATGCACGGGGTCGACTGGGATGCGGTGCGGACCCGCTACGCCCGCTTCCTGCCGGCGCTGGCCGACGCCCGCGACCTCGCCGAGCTCCTGTCCGAGATGGCGGGCGAACTCGATGCCTCGCATACCCGGGCCTTCGTCGCCCCGAGCGTGCCGGCGGGCGAGCAGACCGCCTCCCTCGGCCTCTACTACGACGAGACCTTTGCCGGTCCCGGCATGCGCGTCGCCGCGATCCTGCCCGCCGGCCCGTTCGACGCCGGCGACACCCGGCTCGCCCCCGGCGACGTGATCACGGCGATCGACGGCGAGGCCGTGCCCGACGACGGCGGCCTGCGCCGCCTCCTGCGCGGCGCCAGGGACCGGCGGATCGAGGTGGCATTCGCCAAGCCGGACGGGACCGCGTTTCGCGAGCGCCGGGTGCCGGTGAGCCTGGAGCGGGAGCGGGACCTCGCCTTCGAGCGCTGGCGGCGCCGGCGCCGGGACGCGGTGGCGGCGCGCTCCTGCGGCCGCCTCGGCTACGTCCACGTCCGGGCGATGAACGCCGCTTCCTACCGCAGCACCTTCGCGGAGGTCTTCGGGCGCTTCGGCCGCGCCGAGGGGCTGGTGGTCGACGTGCGCTTCAACGGCGGCGGCAACCTGCACAACCAGTTGCTGACGATGCTCTCGGGCCGGCCCTATCTCACCTTCGCGCCCCGGACCGGCCCGGTCCAGAGCGACCCGCGCGACCGCTGGAGCCGCCCCTCCGCCGTGCTGATGAACGGCGCGAGCTACTCCGACGCCTCGATCTTCCCGCAGGGCTATCGCGACCTCGGCATCGGCCCGCTCGTCGGCGAGCCGGTGGCCGGCACCTTCGTCTGGTGGGTGCCCTCCCCGATCGTGCCGCGCCTCACCTACGGGCTGCCGCAGGTCCCGCTCCATCGCATCGACGGCACGCGGCTGGAAAACACCGACGTGCTGCCCGACCTCGCGGTCCCCTCCGACCCCGCCGCCTGGGCGGAGGGCCGCGACCCGCAGCTCGACGCGGCGGTGGACCGGCTGCTCGGCGGGACGGGCGGGGCCTGCCGGCCGTCGGGGGCGGCGCCGGGATGACCCAGGGCCAGAATCGGGCCGGTCTGGCGATATGAGTAGCTAACTTCGATCTCTTGCGGACAATACGAATCAGCTGAGCCAAGATGGTAGTGGAGATCAGGATGGCTTCGCCCGGCGAACTGGATCTCGTGAGGGGCTTGGAAGAACGTCTGCATGATCCCGCCATTCGTAGCTCGCCGGATAAGGTGGCCGCACTCCTGGCAGATGATTTTCTTGAATTTGGAAGATCTGGTGAGGCATACGGGAGAGATGAAATTGTTCGCAGACTGGCCACAGAGCAGGGCCGCGAGCGATCGGAGCTGACCGCCTACGGATACGAGCTGAGGCCACTCTCTACGGGCGTCGTGCTTTTAACCTATAGAACCTTCCGAAAGGAGGAAGGAGTGCCGGACCTGCACACGCTGCGCAGTTCAGTTTGGAAGCTGATCGACGGCAACTGGCAGATGGCATTCCATCAGGGAACGCCAACCGTTGCCAAAATCTAACGTCTGCCCACACCCCAAGCGGTCCTCCGCGCGGTCAGAGTGTTTGGGTTTCCACGCTACAGAAAACTCTGCGGATCGACGTCGATCCCGACCCTGAGATTCCCCCGCACCTTCGGTCCCCGGGCGAGCCAGTCGCGAAGATAACCCTGGAGGTCGATCTCGCGCTCGGTCTTGACCAGGAGGCGGAAGCGGTAGCGGCCGCGCACGAGCGCCAGCGGCGCCTCGGCGGGGCCGAGCACCATCACGCCGGGCGGCGGCTCGGCGACGCGGGCGAGCGCACGGCCATGGGCCTCGGCCGCCTCGCGGTCGGTGCAGGAAATGACCAGAGCCGCGAGCCGGCCGAAGGGCGGCAGGCCGGCGACCTCGCGGGCGGCGGTCTCCTCGGAATAGAAGCGCTCGGCGTCACCCGAGATCAGCGCCGAGATCACCGGGTGCTCGGGCTGGTAGGTCTGGACCAGCGCCCGGCCCGGCTTCTCGCCGCGCCCGGCGCGGCCCGTCACCTGCTGCAGCAGCTGGAAAGTGCGCTCCGCGGCGCGGGGATCGCCGGAGGTGAGCCCGATATCGGCGTCGAGCACGCCCACCAGCGTCAGGTGCGGGAAGTTGTGGCCCTTCGCGACGAGCTGGGTGCCCACCACGATGTCGCAGCCGCCCTCCGCCACGGTCTGGAGCTCGGCCCGCAGCCGCTCGGCCCCGCCGGGAAAGTCGCTCGAGAGCACGATCACCCGCTTGTCCGGGAAGGTGGCGGCGACCTCCTCGGCGATGCGCTCGACGCCCGGACCGCAAGCCGTCAGGTTGTCGAAGGTGCCGCACTCGGTGCAGGCCTCGGGCCGGCGCTCGGCGTGCCCGCAATGATGGCAGACGAGCGCCCGGCGGAAGCGGTGCTCGACGAGCCAGGTCGAGCAGTTCGGGCATTGGTAGCGGTGGCCGCAGGCGCGGCAGAGCGTCAGCGGCGCGTAGCCGCGCCGGTTGAGGAAGAGCAGCGCCTGCTCGCCCCGGGCATTGGTCTCGGCGATGGCGGAGACGAGGCTCGGGGACAGGTAGTGTCCGCGCGGCACCTTCTCGCGCCGCATGTCGATGGCCTGGATCTCCGGCAGGCGCCGGCCGCCGAAGCGCTCGGGCATCACCACCCGGCGGTAGCGGCCGCGCTCGGCATTGACCCGGGTCTCGATCGCGGGCGTCGCCGAGGCCAGCACCACGGCGGCGTGTTCGAGCTTGCCGCGCACCACCGCCATGTCGCGGGCGTGGTAGCACACCCCGTCATCCTGCTTGTAGGCGCCCTCGTGCTCCTCGTCGACCACGATGAGGCCGAGCCTGCGGAACGGCAGGAACAGGGCCGAGCGGGCACCGACCACCACCTGCACCTCGCCCGACGACACGCCCGCCCGGATCTTCTCGCGACGGCGCCCGCCGACGCCGGAATGCCACGCGGCGGGACGCACGCCGAAGCGCTTGGCGAAGCGGTCGAGGAACTGGGCGGTGAGCGCGATCTCGGGCATCAGCACGAGCGACTGCACGCCCCGGCGCAGGGCTTCGGCCACGACCTCGAAATACACTTCCGTCTTGCCCGAGCCGGTCACGCCCTCGAGCAGCGTCACCCCGCCCTCGCCCGCCGCACCGCCATCCGCCGGCGGCGCGGTCAGGGTGGCGATCAGCGCCCGGGCGGCCTCGGCCTGGGGCCCCGAGAGGGGATCGTGCGGATGGTCGGGGTCCGGCGGCTCGGCGACCCGGTCGGGGGCGAGCGCCACGGTCTCGAGCACCCCGTCGTCGATCAACCCGTCGACCACGCTGGCGCTGACGCCGGCTTCCAGGCTCAGCGCGCGCTT
Source organism: Methylobacterium ajmalii (assembly GCF_036448855.1). NCBI lineage: Bacteria > Pseudomonadati > Pseudomonadota > Alphaproteobacteria > Hyphomicrobiales > Methylobacteriaceae > Methylobacterium > Methylobacterium ajmalii. The sequence continues at coordinate 46,498 of NZ_JAZFXT010000013.1, read as the reverse complement.
GCCGCGCACCACGCCGTCGGCCGCCACCGCCACCACCTTGCCCCGGGCCGGGGTCATCCGGCTCGGCGGCATCCCGGTCGCCCGCACGCCGACCTTGGCGGTCTCGGTGCGGCCCTCCTCCGGCAGGCGCAGGGTCATGGCGAGCGCCAGGCCCTTCGGCGCCAGGGTGTAGCGGGCGATCCACTCGACGAGGCGGCGCAGCGCCGGGCTCAACCCCTCGACGCCGACCCGCCCGCTGACGCGGCGCAGGTTCGAGCCGGCCCCGTCGCGCAGGGACCAGACCACGCCCACGGTCTCCCGCGGGCCGAGCGGTACCTGCACCACGTCGCCCTCCTGGAGGGTGAGGTCGGGCGGCACGGCGTAGCTGTAGGCCTGGTCGAGGGCGAGCGGGATCAGGACGTCGGCGATCGGGGCGGTCATCGGACTTCGAAGGTCGGGCGGGGCTGCCTCGTCATATAGGAACGGTCACGCCGGCTCGCCCCCGGAGGTTCCGGATCCTGCGGTGTCCTCGTCCTCGCCGATCCGCCGCCGCACGCCCCACTCGGCCAGCACGGCGTTGAGGTCGTCGAGGACGAAGTGGCGGGCGCTGTCTTGGTCGTAGCCCTCCTCAAGGAGGGAATCGTACTCGGTGAAGACGTGGCGGGCATACGACACCAGGCCGAGCCAGGCGGCGGTCTCGGGCGCGGCATTGCGCAGGCCGGTGCTGGCCAGCGCCCGGTCGACGATCGCCTCCGATTCGAAGTCCGGCACCCGGGGCGCCAGGCGGACGAGCGCCGCCGTCACCGCCTCGCGGCGCGTGGGCAGCGCGCGGGGCGCGGGATCGGGGCGGCGGGTCATCGGGGCCTCCGGCGCGGGCGGGAGGGTGACCCTGCCGGAGCGGGCCCGCCCTGTCACCCCCGGCGGCCACGCTGCGAACAGGGCACGCGGATGCGCCGATCGGCGCCGGTGTCGCGCGCTGCGGAAACCGCATAAGGTGCGACGCCCGTTCCTTGTCCCAGCCTCCCGCGACGCGGCGGGCGGCTCCGAGACCCCGCCATGCGCCTCCTGCTCGCCAGCACCCTTCTCGCCCTCGCCGCCGGCACCGCCGCGGCGCAGACCGAGGCCCCCGCCCCGGCCGGCGCGGCCCCCCTCGGCGTGACCGCGCCCGCGGCGAACCCGGCTCCCGCGAACGGCCGGCGCCAGCCCCGCCGGGGCGACGCCGCCCAGGCGGCGGTGAAGCCCGAGGGCGCGAAGCCCGACATGGCGGAAGCCTCCCGCAAGGCGCAGGCCGCGACCGCCGCCCGCGACAAGGCCTGGGACGCCCGGATGAAGCGCACCCTCGGGTCGATCTGCCACGGCTGCTGAAGAATCCGGCGATCACCCCGATGATCCGCTTCGAGGGCGCGGCCAAGACCTATCCCGGGCAGTCCCGTCCGGCGCTCGACGATGTCGACCTCACGGTCGAGGCCGGCACCACCTGCGTGCTGATCGGCCCGTCGGGCTGCGGCAAGTCGACCGCCCTGCAGATGGTCAACCGCCTGGTGACGCCGAGCGCCGGCCGGGTGCTGGTCGAAGGCCGGGACGTCGCCGGGCACGACCCGATCTCCTTACGCCGGCGCATCGGCTACGTGCTCCAGGGTGTCGGGCTGTTTCCCCACCGCACGGTCGCCCAGAACGTCGCGACGGTGCCGGGCCTCCTCGGCTGGGACCGCCGGCGGATCGCCGAGCGGGTCGACGCGATGCTCGACCTCGTCGGCCTCGATCCCGGCGAGGTCCGGGACCGGCGGCCCGACGCGCTCTCGGGCGGCCAGCGCCAGCGCGTCGGCGTCGCCCGGGCGCTCGCCGCCGACCCGCCGGTGCTGCTGATGGACGAGCCCTTCGGCGCCGTCGATCCCGTGGCCCGCGCCCGCCTGCAGGACGAGGTCCGGGGCATCCTGGCCCGCCTGAAGAAGACCGTGCTGATGGTCACCCACGACCTCGACGAGGCGGTACGGATGGGCGACACGGTGGCGCTGATGCGCGAGGGGCGCCTCGTCCAGGTCGCTCCCCCGGAAACGCTCCTCGCCGCGCCCGCCGACGCCTTCGCGGAGCGCTTCATGGGCGCCGATCGGTGGCTGCGGCGCCTCTCCCTGATCCCGGCGACGACGGCCCGGCTGGCGGAACGGGTGCCGGACGGCGCCCCACGCCTGCCCGGCGGGGCAACTCTCAAGGATGCCCTCGGGCTGCTGCTCGCGGGCGAGGCGGAGCGCATCGGTCTCGCCGAGGACGGAAGCGTCACGCTCGCATCCCTGCGCATCGCCGCGGCCCGCCACGCCTCCTGAATGAGGGGGACGATGCGGCGTCGCGCCCGGGGTATAAAAGACTTGCGGCGCGAACGGCGACCGTGTGCGAGCCCGTTTGACTTGAGCAGAAGATTTTGTCCCACACGAGACCTCATCCTGAGGTGTCAGTCCATCAAAGATGGACTGACCTCGAAGGAGGGCTCCAGGGATCACTGTGCCTGCTGGAGGTCTCCTTCGAGGTCAGTCGATTTTCAATCGACTAACAACTCAGGATGGGGTTGCGCGTGGAGGCAACATCATCCGCTGAACCATGGCGTGTGTCGAATAGGCTTTGACGCTGCGTAGGTCCTATGCTCAAGCGGTTCGCGAGCTCAGGACGTCCATCCATTCCCTGCGGAAGACGACGCTCCTCCGGCCCGATCGACACAGAGGAGATTTCGCAATCGTGAACGCGCTTCGGATTCGCAACTTCAGTCCCGAGGACATGCGGGCCGTCATCGGGATCATCCTCCCGATCCAGCGGGACGAGTTCGGGTTCGCGATCACCGAAGACGACCAGCCCGATCTGCACGATATCCCAGGCTTCTATCAGGTCGGGCGCGGGGCCTTCCTGGTCGCGGAGATCGACGGCCGGCTCGTTGGTACCCTCGGCCTGAAGGATATCGGTGCGCGGCAGGGCGCCCTTCGCAAGATGTTCGTGGCGCCCGAGTTTCGCGGGCGCGAGCACGGCGTCGCCCAGGCCCTGCTGCATCGCCTGATCGATGACGCCAGGGTGCAAGGCCTGCGCGAGATCTATCTCGGCACGACCGAGAAGTTCCTGGCCGCGCACCGCTTCTACGACAAGAACGGCTTTCATGCCGTTGCGGCGGATACGCTGCCATCCGCCTTTCCCAGAATGGCCATCGACACCCGGTTTTATCGCCTGGCCCTCGCGTGAGGCACGCCCGCGCCGGGTGGCCCGACGGCCCACGCGGCCGCGCCGCCGCGCCGGGCCGGCTTCACCTCGGCTCCCCAATGGTGTAGCGCGACGGCTTCGCCCCGCCCCGAGCCCGCGCGTGATCGACACGCTGGCCGCCGCTCCCGGAGGCCTGAGAGATCGCATGACCACCCGTCTCGCCGATACCTTCGCCCGCTGCCGTGCGGAGAACCGCGCCGCCCTCGTCACCTACGTGATGGCGGGCGATCCCGACCCCGAGACCTCGCTGCAGGTGCTGCGCGCCCTGCCGGAGGCCGGCGCCGACATCGTCGAGTTCGGCCTGCCGTTCACCGACCCGATGGCGGACGGCCCGGCGATCCAGGCGGCGGGCCTGCGCGCCCTGAAGATCGGCCAGACGCTCGCCGGCACCCTGGAGCTGGTGCGCCGCTTCCGGGCCGAGAATGCCGGTACGCCCGTGATCCTGATGGGCTACTACAACCCGATCTACATCTACGGCGTCGCCCGCTTTCTCGACGAGGCCAAGGCGGCCGGCATCGACGGGCTGATCGTCGTCGACCTGCCGCCGGAGGAGGACGACGAGCTCTGTCTTCCGACGCTCGAGGCCGGCCTCGCCTTCATCCGGCTCGCCACGCCGACCACCGACGAGGCGCGCCTGCCCGCCGTGCTCGCGAACACCTCGGGCTTCGTCTACTACGTCTCGATCACCGGCATCACCGGCACCGCGACCCCGGATTTCGGCGTGGTCGGCGGCGCGGTCGAGCGCATCCGCCGCCACACCGACCTGCCGGTGGTGGTCGGCTTCGGCGTCAAGACCGGCGAGCACGCCGCCTCGATCGCCCGCTATGCCGATGGCGTGGTGGTGGGCTCGGCGATCGTCGACACGCTCGCCCGCACCCTCGACGGTGAGGGCCGGGGTGGCGCGGCCGCGGTCGAGGCGGTGACGGCGCTGGTGCGCGAACTCGCGGCCGGGGTGCGCGCCGGTCGCGCCGGCTGAGCCGCGTCCCCATCTAGAACCGATACGATTCCGACGACCGAGGAGCGATCATGGTCGAGGCGATGAACTGGATCTCCGAGGTCGTGCGCCCGAAGATCAAGACGCTGTTCAAGCGCGAGACGCCGGAGAACCTCTGGGTGAAATGCCCGGAGACCGGCCAGATGGTCTTCCACAAGGAGGTGGAGGCCAACGGCTGGGTGATCCCCGGCTCGGAGCACCACCTGCGCATCACCGCCCAGCAGCGCCTGAAGCTGATGTTCGACCAGGGCACGTGGCTCGACGTGCCGCTGCCCGACGCGCCGGCCGATCCGCTGAAGTTCCGCGACGAGAAGCGCTACGCCGACCGGCTGAAGGACGCCCGGGCCAAGACCGGCATGACCGACGCCTTCAAGGTCGGGTACGGCCGCGTCGCCGGCCTGCCGATGACGCTGGCGGTGCAGGATTTCGGCTTCATGGGCGGCTCGCTCGGCATGGCGGCCGGCGAGGCCTTCGTGCGCGGCGCCGAGACGGCGCTCGAGAAGCGCACGCCCTACGTGCTGTTCGCGGCCTCGGGCGGGGCGCGGATGCAGGAGGGCATCCTGTCGCTGATGCAGATGCCCCGCACCACCGTGGCGGTGCGCCGGCTGAACAACGCCCGCCTGCCCTATCTGGTGGTGCTGACCAACCCGACCACCGGCGGCGTCACCGCCTCCTACGCGATGCTCGGCGACGTGCACCTCGCCGAGCCCGGCGCCCTGATCGGCTTTGCCGGCCCGCGGGTGATCGAGCAGACCATTCGCGAAAAACTGCCCGACGGGTTCCAGCGCGCCGAGTACCTGAAGGAGCACGGCATGGTCGACCAGGTCGTCCACCGCCGCGAGATGAAGACGACCATCGCGGGACTGTGCGGGCTCCTGATGCAGGTCCCTGTCGCGGCCCCGGCCGAGGCGGTGTCCGAGCCGAAGGCCGAAGCCGGGCCCGAGCCGAAGGCCGAGTCGAAGCCCGAGCCCCGCGCCGTCCCGGCCTGAGCCGGATCGCGCTCGCGCTTTAGTACCGCGCGGGGGCCGATCTCTGTCTTGCCGTCCGCTCGCCCGGTCGTCGTATGATCCCCACTCGCGCCCGCCGCACCGGCGGCGGGCCGGATGGAAGACCCCGCGGAACACCCCGATGGAATCCTCCGACGCCTTGATGGCGCGCTTCCTGGCCCTGCATCCGCGCACCATCGATTTGTCGCTCGGACGGATCGAGCGCCTGCTCGCGGCGCTGGGCCACCCGGAGCGGCGGCTGCCGCCGGTGATCCACGTCGCCGGCACCAACGGCAAGGGCTCGACCATCGCGACCATGCGGGCGATCCTGGAGGCCGGCGGCCTCTCGGCCCACGTCTACACCTCGCCCCACCTCGTGCGCTTCCACGAGCGCATCCGGCTCGGCGCCGTCGGCGGCGGCCGCTTCGTGCCCGAGGACCGGCTGGCCGAAGCCTTCGCCCGCTGCGAGGCGGTGAATGCCGGCGCCCCCATCACGGTGTTCGAGATCACCACCGCGGCGGCCCTGCTGCTGTTCTCCGAGGCGCCCGCCGACGTGCTGCTGCTCGAGGTCGGGCTCGGCGGCCGGGTCGACGCCACCAACGTCATCGACCGGCCGGCCTGCGCCGTGGTGACGCCGATCGGCCGCGACCATGCCGAGTATCTCGGCGACACCGTCGAGGCGGTGGCGGGCGAGAAGGCCGGCATCTTCAAGCGCGGCTGCCCGGCGGTGATCGCCCCGCAGGACTACGCCCAGGCCGACGCTGTGCTCTGCGCCCGGGCCGAGGCGGTCGGCGCCACGCCGATCCTCGTCGGCAACCAGGATTTCTCCGCCCACGAGGAGCGCGGCCGGCTGGTCTACCAGGACGAGGACGGGCTCCTCGACCTGCCGCGGCCGAAGCTCGCCGGGCGCCACCAGATCGTCAATGCCGGTACGGCGATCGCGGCCTTGCGCGCCGCGGGCTTCGGCGACATCGGCACCGAGGCGTTCGAGGCCGGGCTTTCCGCCGTCGAGTGGCCGGGCCGGCTCCAGCGCCTGCGCCAGGGCCGTCTCGCCGGCCTGCTGCCGCCGGGCTCGGAACTCTGGCTCGACGGCGGCCACAACGTCGATGGCGGGCGCATCCTCGCCGCCGCGATGGCCGACCTGCAGGAGCGGGGCGACGCGCCCCTGGTCCTCGTCTCGGCGCTGCTCGGCACCAAGGACGCGGAAGGGTTCCTGGCCAATTTCAGCGGGCTCGCCCGCTTCCTGGTGGCGGTGCCCCTCGCCGGCCAGATGGCGGCGCGGCCGCCCGAGGAGGTGGCGGAGATCGCCGGCCGGGCCGGCCTCACGGCCGCGACGGCCCCGAGCCTCGAGGCGGCGCTCGCCTCGCTCGGCGACCGGGCCTGGGAGCGCCCGCCCCGGGTGCTGATCTGCGGCTCGCTCTACCTCGCCGGGGCGGTGCTCGCCGCCAACGGCACGCCGCCGGTGTGACGCCGGACCTTCGTCCCTGCCCGCATCCGCGCCACCGCCGCCCGGTGGATCCCTTGGATCGTTTGCCGGCAGGCTTGACATTTCCCGCGGAAGCCCGGCCGTCGGCCGTGTCGTTGCCTCCCCGATGTGACCTAACTGCTACATCGCGCGCCACGGAAATGGTCTAGCTTGGTTTCGATAGGGGAACCTGCTGGGGACCATCATGAAGAAACTCCTGAGTGCTTTCGCTGCCTTCACCGCGCTGACCGCCGCCGCTTCGGCCGCGGACCTGCCGCGTCGCGTCGCCCCGCCGCCGGTCTTCACCCCGGTGCCGGTCTTCACCTGGACCGGCTTCTACGCCGGTTTCAACGCCGGTTACGGCTTCAACACCGCTGACACCCGCGCCCCGACCGTCGTCGGCGTGCCGGCCGGCGTCAACGCCGCCAGCAGCGTGTTCGTGACCGCCGCCGGCGCCCCGACCACCGGCGTGCTCGCCTTCGGCAACCGCAACAGCAACGACGGCTTCGTCGGCGGCGGCCAGATCGGCTACAACTACCAGTTCACCCCGGGCTCGGGCGTGGTCGTGGGTATCGAGGCCGACGCCCAGTACGTCGACTTCGGCCGCAGCCGCAACCAGTACGCCTTCGCCACCGTCGCCGGCGGCGCCATCAACCCGGGCACCCTGGTCTTCAACCCGAACGGCATCTCGGGCCTGGACTTCTTCGGCACCGTGCGCGGCCGCCTCGGCTACGCCTGGGACCGCACCCTCGTGTACGCCACCGGCGGTTTCGCCTACGGCTCGGGCGGCGGTCGCGACTTCGGCCTGCCGAACAGCTCGCGCGACACCTTCCAGACCGGCTGGGCCGTCGGCGGCGGCGTCGAGTACGCTCTGCCCACCGACTCGTTCCTGAACTTCTTCCGTTCGTCGGCCGTGACCCTCAAGGTTGAAGGCCTGTACGTGAACCTGGATCAGGGCAACCGCAACAACGGTGTGTTCGCCCAGACCGTCAACGGCACGCAGTACTCGGTGTTCTCGCCGGGCGTCGTGTCGGTCGGCCCGGCCAACCTCTACCGTCGCGAGACCGAGTTCGCGGTCGTCCGCGCCGGCCTGAACTACAAGTTCGGCTCGTACTAAGACCCGACTTTCCGTCCCCGGATGGAGCGGAGCCCGGCCTCACGGCCGGGCTCTTCGCGTTTGGGACATCGAAAGACGTCTTCGGGGCGGCCTGCTGGGTTGGACGATCCCGTCGCTTGACAGTGGACGGGCACGCCGCCGCATCTGCGGAACGACGGCACGGGGCGCACCGGCACCGCCGCGGCCTCACCCGATCCCGCCTGCCCTCGCCGCGCTCCCGCCGTTCCGGCATCGCGCCGCGGCCGATACCTTTGCGTCATCCGGGCGAGGGCGCACGCTTGGCGAGCCACCTTCGCTCAAAGGACGGCGACGCCCACCGAAGAGGCGTGCACCGCACCTTTAGGACGACCTGCGGGCTTCCACACCGAGGCCTTCCGGACCGGCCTGCGCCTCCAGCCTCAGCGATAGTCGTTCGGGTCGAGGCCGTGGCGGGCGATCTTGTCGTAGAGGGTCTTTCGGGGTGTCCCGAGCGCCTCGGCCGCCACCCGGACATCGCCGCCGGCCATGATCAGCTCGTCGCGGATCAGGCCGCGCTCGTGGCGGTCCATCTGCTCGGCCAGCGTCGCGGCCTTGGCCGGCTCAGGCACGGCCGGGCCGGTCGGGTTGAGGCCGAGCGCGCAGCGCTCGGCGAAATGGCCGAGCTCGCGCACGTTGCCTGGCCAGTCGTGCCGGCTCAGGTGCTCGCGGATCGACGGGGTGACCGGCGGCGGCTCGCGGTTGAAGCGGGCGGCGGCCTTGCGCAGGAAGTGCTCGAACAGCAGCGCCACGTCCTCGCGCCGCTCGCGCAAGGGCGGGATCGTCACCGAGACGACGTTCAGGCGGTAGTAGAGGTCGTCCCGGAACGTCCCTTGCGCAGCCGCTTGGCCGAGGTCGATCTTGGTCGCGGCCACCACCCGCATGTCGACGGGCTGGACCGCGTTGGTGCCGAGCGGCTCCACCACCCGCTCCTGCAGCACCCGCAGGAGCTTGACCTGGATGGTCAGCGCCATGCTCTCGATCTCGTCGAGGAACAGCGTGCCGCCATCCGCATGCGCGATGCGCCCGACCCGCTTCTTGAGCGCACCCGTGAAGGCGCCGGCCTCGTGGCCGAACAATTCGCTCTCGACCACGGTGTCGGGGAGCGCGCCGCAATTCATCGCGACGAAGTTGCCCTTGGCGCGCCGGCTCCAGCGGTGGAGCGCGCTCGCCACCACCTCCTTGCCCGAGCCGGTCTCTCCCAGCACCATCACGTCGACGTCGGCCTCGGCCACCTCGCGCACGAACTGGCGCAGGCGGGTGATCGCCGGCGAGACGCCGAGGAAGGCCGGGTCCTCCGCCACCGCGGCATCGAGGCGGGAACGCAGGGAGCGGTTCTCGATCACCAGCTTGCGGCGCTCCAGCGCGCGCCGCACCGAAGCGACCAGCGTCTCGGCCGGGTAGGGCTTGGCCAGGAAGTCGTAGGCGCCGGCTCGCATCGCCCGCACCGCCATGGTGATGTCGCCGTGGCCGGTGATCAGGATCACCGGCAGCTCGGGATCGGCCTCCTGCAGGGCGGAGAACAGCCCGAGCCCGTCGAGGCCCGGCAGGCGCACGTCGGTGACGACGACCCCCGGCGGATCGGCGAGGACCGCCCGCAGGGCCGATTCGGCGTCGCCATGGGTCTCGACGGAAAAGCCCGCGAGGTCGAGGCTCTGGCCGTTGGCCCGTCGCACCTCCTCCTCGTCGTCGACGAAGACCACGCGGTCGGACGGCGCTCTCATGCGGCGGTTCCCTCGGTTGCGGACTTGTGGGGTCCGGGCGTCCCGGATCCGGTGGGCGAGGTGGGGGCCAGCGGCAGCTCGACCCGGAACAGCGCCCCGCCCTCCGGCGAGGCGCCGGCCGAGAGGCTGCCGCCGTAATCCTCGACGATGCCGCGCGAGATGGCGAGGCCGAGGCCGAGGCCGCCGGTCTTGGTGGTGAAGAAGGCGTCGAACACCTGGGCGCCCCCGTCGGGCAGGCCGCCGCCGTTGTCGCCCACCTCCAGCACCGCGCGCTCCCCCGCGACCCGCACCGTCACGGTGACGCGGGGATCGGCGACGCCCGCGACCGCGTCGAGGGCGTTCTGCACCAGGTTGACGACGACCTGCTCCACCCGCGGCCCCTCCCCCAGCACATAGGGCGAGGGTTCTGGCAGCGCGAGGTCGAGGGCGATGCCGGCGAGCCGCCCATCCACCACCTCGAGGCTCGACCGAACCACGCCGGCGAGCGCGACCGGATCGCGCCGGCCCGAGGCCTTGCGGGCGAAGCCCTTGAGCTGGCGCGTCAGGCCAGCGATGCGCTCGGTCAGGCGGCCCACCGCCGCGAGGTTCTCGCTCGCCTCCGGCAGACGCTCGCGCTGGATCAGGATGCCGGCATTGTCGGCGTAGGAGCGGATCGCCGCGAGCGGCTGGTTGATCTCGTGCGCCATGCTGGCGGCGAACTGGCCGAGCGCGGCGAGGCGGCCCGCATGGGCGAGCTCGCGCCCGAGGCGCTGGCGCTCGGCCTCCGCCCGCCGGCGCTCGGCGATCTCGCCCTTGAGCTTCTGGTTGGCCTCCGTCAGCGCCCGGGTCCGCTCGCGGACCCGCGCCTCCAGCTCGGTGCGCCGCGCCGCCGCCTCGGCGAGGCTCGCCCGCAGGCGCCGGCGGCGCCCGACGATCTCGGCGAGGCCGAGGCAGGCGAGGCCGACCATCAGGCCGGCGATGACCTGGGCCTGGATCCGCTCGCGGGCCACCGCCACGCCGATCCGCGTCAGGGTGTGGAGTCGCCAGGTGGTGCCCGGGATCGCGGCGTCGAGGGGCATGGCGAGGCGCGCCGGCTCGGCCCCGTGGCCGACCCGCACCAGGGTCCCGTTGGCCGCCGGGTGCAGCGGCAGCGCCTGGAGCGGCGCCTCGCCGAATTCCAGCCGCTCGCGGATCAGCCGGCGCTCGTCGTCGGGCACCGGCCGCAGGGCTCCGAAGCGCCAGGCCGGCTCGCTCGCCACCAGCACGATGCCGCGGGGATCGGTCACCATCACGGTCTCGCCGCCGGTCTCGGCCCCTTTTCGCCAGGCGGCCTCGATGGCGTCGAACTCGACCTTGACCACCACCACCCCGGTCTGCCCGCCGGGCCCGGCGACCCGGCGGCTGAGATAGAGGCCGGGCCGGCCGCTGACGGTGCCGAGGGCGAACTGGCGCCCGGCCCCCTCGGCGAGCGCCTGCTGGAAGTAGGGCCGGAAGGCGTACATCGCCCCGACGAAGCTGCCCGGCTCGCCGGCATTGCTCGCCGCGACCGCCCGCCCGTCCCGGCGGATGACGTAGACGACCGCCGCACCCGACGCCCGGGCGATCTCGGCAAGGCGGTCGTCGACCCGGGCGACGAGGGCCGGGTCGGGCGAGGCGCCGACCACCGCGGCGATCTCCGGGTCGCTGGCGAGCGCGAGCGGCAGCGAACCCTGCTTCTGCATCTCGGTGCGGAAGGCGGCGACGTGGAGCGCGAGCGTCGCGGTGGCCGAGCGCCGCACGTCCGCGAGCGCCGCCCGCTCGGCGTGGCGGCCGGCCAGCACCGCGGCGGCCAGCACCGCGGCGAGCCCCAGGAGCCAGGGCAGCGCCGGCGAGCGCGGCAGGGCGCGCCAGCCGGTCACGGCCGCCCCGCGCGGCACGCCCGGACGGTTGCGGATTTCCGCACGGTTTCCATCCCGCCGTTGCGGCGCGCCGGACCGGTGCGGCGGGCGGTTTCCCCCTGTGTCATGAAAACTCTTTTATTCTGTTGGGTTTAACAAAAAATTTCGGCTTTTCGCCGGCTGGCACGCCGGTTGCCATTGTGTGTCCGTCCGCAGCCTTCCGGTGCGCGGCCGGCCTGTCGCCAGGCCGAAGTTCCCGCCGCAAGGCCAGAGACCCGCCGCAAGGCGCAACAGCAAGAGCATCCCGCGGTCCGCCGCCAACGCCCGTCCTTTCAACGAGCCATTATAGGGAGAACGTCCGATGGCTACGATCCCGTCCCCGCTGACCGCGCCGCACGCGCCGCCGGCCCCCAAGCCGCTCTACAAGACCCTGTACTTCCAGGTCCTGGTCGCCGTCGCGATCGGCATCGCGCTCGGGCACTTCTACCCGCAGCTCGGCGCCGACATGAAGCCGCTCGGCGACGCCTTCATCAAGCTCGTCAAGATGATCATCGCCCCGGTGATCTTCCTCACCGTGGTCTCCGGCATCGCCGGCATGACCAACCTCGAGAAGGTCGGCCGGGTCGGCGGCAAGGCGCTGATCTACTTCCTCACCTTCTCGACGCTCGCGCTGATCGTCGGCCTGGTCATTGCCAACCTCGTCCAGCCGGGCGCGGGGATGCACATCGATCCGAAGTCGCTCGATCCCAAGCAGATCGCGATGTACGCCGACAAGGCGAAGACGCAGACGATCACCGACTTCCTGATGAACATCATCCCGTCGACGGCGGTAGGTGCGTTCTCGGGCGGCGAGATCCTGCAGGTCCTGTTCTTCTCGGTGCTGTTCGGCTTCGGCCTCGCCTTCCTGGGCGAGCGCGGCAAGCCGGTGCTCGACTTCATCAAGATCCTGTCCGAGGCGATCTTCGGCGTCGTCCACATCATCATGAAGGTCGCCCCGATCGGCGCCTTCGGCGCGATGGCCTTCACCATCGGCAAGTACGGCATCGCCTCGCTCGCCAACCTCGCCTACCTGGTCGGCGCCTTCTACCTGACCTCGGCGATCTTCGTCTTCGGCGTCCTCGGTCTCGTCGCCCGCTACAACGGCTTCTCGATCGTCAAGCTGATCCGCTACATCAAGGAGGAGCTGCTGCTCGTGCTGGGCACCTCGTCCTCCGAGTCGGCCCTGCCCTCGCTGCTCGAGAAGATGGAGCGTGCCGGCTGCTCGAAGCCCGTCGTCGGCCTGGTGGTCCCGACCGGCTACTCGTTCAACCTCGACGGCACCAACATCTACATGACCATGGCGGCCCTGTTCATCGCCCAGGCGACGGACACCCCCCTCTCCTACGGCGAGCAGGCCCTGCTGCTCCTCGTCGCGATGCTCTCCTCGAAGGGCGCGGCCGGCGTCACCGGCTCGGGCTTCATCACGCTGGCCGCGACGCTGGCGGTGGTTCCCTCCGTGCCGGTCGTCGGCATGGCGCTGATCCTCGGCATCGACCGCTTCATGTCGGAGTGCCGCGCGCTCACCAACTTCATCGGCAACGCGGTGGCCTGCATCGTGGTCGCCCGCTGGGAGAACGAGGTCGACATGGACCGCCTGAAGGCCGCCCTCGACGGCAACCCGATGCCGCTGGAGGCCCTCCCGCCCCTGCAGCCGACGCTGCAGCCGGCCGAGTAAGGCACGATCCCGGGGTCTCACGACCCCGGATTCCGGATGGGGGCGGCCCTGCGCGCGGCGCGGGGCCGCCCCTTCGCGTTTCCGGGTATCGTCACGCCGAGAGCTTGTCCGACCGGAACGACGCGCGTCCTCCCACCCACGACCTCCTTCGAGGTCGGTCCATCGTTGATGGACCGACACCTCAGGATGAGGTCCTGGGTGGGGAAAAGACACGTGTTCTTCTCGTTCGATGAGTTTCGAGATTCGCTCGGAGGGCGACGATGGCGGGCGGCGACTGGCGCGGGATGGACCGCGCGACCTTGAGCAGGGCCTACGACAATTCCGGCGCGGTGGCCGGCAGCGGCGCCTTCATGGCCTCCCTGCGCGCGCGCAGCGCGGCCTTCCGCGAAGCGAGGGCCGGCGAGCTCGACATCCCGTACGGCACGGGCGAGCGCCAGCGTTTCGACCTCTTCCGATGCGGCCGTGACGGCGCGCCGCTCCTCGCCTTCATCCACGGCGGCTACTGGCAGCGCAACGACAAGGCCGGCTTCGCGGCTTTGGCCGAGGGCCCGCTCGCCCGCGGCCTCGACGTCGCGATGGTCGGCTACACCCTCTGCCCGGAGGCGACGATGACGGCGCTCTGCGCCGAGATCCCGGCGGCGCTGGCGCGCCTTCGCGCCCATGCCGCCCCGCCGCGCCTCGTCGTCTCGGGCTGGTCGGCCGGCGGTCATCTCGCAGCGCTCGCCATGGCCTGCCCGGAGGTCGATGCGGGGCTGGCGGTCTCCGGCGTCTTCGACCTCGCGCCGATCCGGCGCACGGCGCTCGACGACGCGCTCCGCCTCACCGCGGACGAGGTCGCGGCGCTCTCGCCGATCCGGCACCTGCCGCGTCGCGCCGGTCCGCTCACGGTGGCCTACGGCGCCGGCGAGCTGCCGGAGCTGTGCCGGCAGTCGCACGTCTACCAGGCGGCCTGGGCCGGGACCGGCCTCCCCGGCGACCTCCTGCCGCTTGCCGGCGACGACCATTTCACGGTGCTCGACCAGATGGCCCGGCCGGACGGGGCTCTGACCGAGGCGGCCTTGCGGCTGGCGACCGGGTGACCCTGCCCGGGCGGGGCTCGCCGCTCCGCCCTTCCCGCCCTAAAGCTAACGGCGCCGCGACGACCGCGCGGGCCCCGAGGGCGGCCCGGGGGAGGAACAGGAACCGGGCATGGGCCAGCACCACGACCACGCGCACGATCATGGCGACCACGATCACGGCCACGATCACGAACATGCAGGGCACCGCCACGGCCCCGGCCACGTCCACGCCCCGGCGAGCTTCGGCCGCGCCTTCGCGATCGGCATCGCGCTCAACACCGGGTTCGTGCTGATCGAGGGGGCCTACGGCTTCCTCACCGATTCGGTGGCGCTGCTCGCCGATGCCGGCCACAACCTGTCGGACGTGCTCGGCCTCGTCGTCGCCTGGGCGGCGGCGACGCTCGGCCAGCGCCGGCCGACGGCGCGGTTCACCTACGGGCTGCGCTCGTCCTCGATCCTCGCCGCCCTGTTCAACGCGGTGTTCCTGCTGGTCGCGGTCGGCGCCATCGCCTGGGAGGCAGTGCAGCGCTTCCAGGAGCCCGCCCCGGTCCCGGGCCTCACCGTGACCATCGTGGCGCTGATCGGCATCGCGGTGAACGGCGTCACCGCCTGGCTGTTCGCCTCGGGCCGCAAGGGCGACCTCAACATCCGCGGCGCCTACCTGCACATGCTGGCCGATGCCGCGGTGTCGGCCGGCGTGGTGGTGGCGGGCCTCGTCATCCTGTGGACCGGCTGGACCTGGGTCGACCCGCTGACCAGCCTCGTCATCGTGGCGGTGATCGTCGCCGGGACCTGGGGCCTCCTGCGCGACAGCGTCGTGCTCTCGCTCGACGCCGTGCCCCCGGGCATCGACCCGGCGGACGTGCGCCGCTGCCTCGCCGAGCGGCCGGGCGTGACGGAAGTCCACGACCTCCACGTCTGGCCGATGAGCACCACCGATACGGCGCTCACCGCCCATCTGGTGATGCCGGAGGGCCACCCCGGCAACGCCTTCCTCAACGACTGCGCCGCCACCCTACGCGGCCGCTTCGGCATCGCCCACGTCACGCTCCAGGTGGAGCTGGCCGGGGGACCGGCCTGCGCGCTGGCGCCGGACCACGTGGTGTAGGCGGCGCACCGGCCCGGGACGGGGTCCAGACGGCAGCTGTGCGGGCGCGAAGAGCCGTCGCTATAAGGGCGAACAGGCCCGGGACGGCGGGCAACGACGGGAGAGTGCCGGATGCCCGAGATCGATATCGACCATCTGCGCGGCTGGATCGGGCGCAGCCGGGAGGTCGAGGACATCGTGACGCCGCGCCTCGTCGCCGAGTACCGGGCGACGCTCGCCCCCCATCTCGCTCCGGTGGCGTCGGGCGAAGCGCCGCTGGCGCTGCACTGGTGCCTCGCCCCCGAGACCCCGGCGGCCGACGCGCTCGGGCCCGACGGCCACGCGGCGAAGGGCGGGTTCCTGCCGCCGGTACCGCTGCCGCGGCGGATGTGGGCCGGCGGCGAGATCGAGACCCTGGCGCCGCTGCGGATCGGCGACAGGGTGGTGCGGCGCGAGACGGTTTCGGACGTGGCGGTGAAGCACGGGCGTACCGGTATACTGTGCTTCGTCACCGTGCGGCACGAGTACGAGACCGCGCGCGGCCTCGCGATCCGCGACCGGCAGGACATCGTCTACCGCGAGGCGAGCCGGCCGGGCGACGCCGCGCCGACGGCGAAACCCGTTCCCGCCGAGGACGAGGCCGCCTGGTCGGTCGAGGCGAATTCCGTGCTGCTGTTTCGCTACTCCGCGATGACCTTCAACGGTCATCGCTTCCACTACGACCATCCCTACGCCACGCAGGTCGAGGGCTATCCCGGCCTCGTCGTGCACGGGCCGATGCAGGCGAGCCTGCTCCTCAACCTCGCGGCTTTGCGCCTCGGCCGGGTGCCGGCGCGGTTCCGCTACCGCGGCGTCGCGCCGATGATCGCCGGCTCGCGCTTCGCGGTGGCGGGGCGACGCGAGGGCCAGGGCGAGGCGTTCCAGGGCTGGACCGCCGTCGACGGCGCGGTGTGCATGGAGGCGGAAGCCGAGGGCTGAGGATGGAGGCGGAGGCTGGGAGTTAGGCGATCGGCGCATTGCGCCGCGGGGCCCGAACTGTCAGCCTCGCGACCAAACCAGAACGCGAAACAGACCGCGAAGACGAGGAAACGCCATGCCGACCCTGACCCGCCGCGCGCTCGCGGCCGGCACCGCCCTGCTGCTCCTGTCGGGCGCCGCCCTGGCCCAGGCGCCGATCGTGATCAAGTTCAGCCACGTCGTGGCGCCCGACACGCCGAAGGGCCGCGGCGCCGACAAGTTCAAGGAGCTGGCGGAAAAGTATACCGGCGGCAAGGTGAAGGTGGAGGTCTACCCGAACTCGCAGCTGTTCAAGGACAAGGAGGAGGTCGAGGCGCTGCAGCTCGGCGCGGTGCAGATGCTGGCGCCGTCGCTGGCGAAGTTCGGCCCGCTCGGCGCCAAGGAATTCGAGGTCTTCGACCTGCCCTACATCCTGCCCGACAAGGCGGCCCTGCGCCGTGTCACCGACGGGGCGCTCGGCAAGCGGCTGTTCGACAAGCTGCAGTCGAAGGGCATCACCGGGCTCGCCTATTGGGACAACGGCTTCAAGGTGATGAGCGCCAACAAGCCGTTGCGGATGCCGGCCGATTTCCGCGGCCTGAAGATGCGGATCCAGTCCTCGAAGGTGCTGGAGGCGCAGTTCCGCGCGCTCGGCGCGCTCCCGCAGGTGATGGCCTTCTCGGAGGTCTACCAGGGCATGCAGACCGGCGTCGTCGACGGCTCGGAGAACACCCCCTCGAACATGTTCACCCAGAAACACCACGAGGTGCAGAAGTTCATCACCCTGTCCGATCACGGCTATATCGGCTACGCGGTGATCACCAACAAGAAGTTCTGGGACGGCCTGCCGGCCGAGATCCGCACCGAGCTCGACAAGGCGATGACGGAGGCGACCGTCTACGCCAACCAGGTCGCCGACAAGGACAATGCCGACGCGCTCGAGGAGATGAAGAAGTCGGGCAAGACCACCTTCGTCACCCTCACCCCCGACGAGAAGGCGGCCTGGAAGGCGGCCCTGGAACCGGTCACCGCCGACATGGCCAAGCGCGTCGGCAAAGACGTGATCGACGAGTTCCAGAAGGAGGCGAAGGGCGGGACGCAGTAGCCGCCCGTCACGACACCACGCCTCATGGTTCCCGTCAGGCGGTCGTCGAGCGCGGTGCGGCAGCGGTGGACCCCGCTGGCGCCGGCTTCGACGCCGCGCTGCGGGTCGCGGGGCCACCGGATCTGTCGCTGGTCTCGCGCCGGGGCATGCCCGTCGCGGCCCCGGTCGTGGCTTCGCCCGCCGATCTCGCCTGCCATTGCCGGCCGTCCCACCCGGACGATCTCGATCCCGGGCACTGCCTCGGCGACGCCTACCGGGCGCTGCGGGGCGTCCGGCATTTCGACGGTCCCGGCGGCGCGCACGCGACAATCGTCCCGTCGGGTCGCGTGTGCGTCACCAATGCCGACGCGCCGATGGCAGCGATGAAGTCCGGCCGCTCGACGGCCTCGGCAGCGCCGAGCGGCCGGACTTCATCGCCGCCGAGCACCTCGCCGACAGGCGGCGCGCTGTCCTTCGTGACCCGCAGCGAATCAGGCGCGGCCTGCGAATGGCGCGGCCCGTAGACCCCGTGCCCGAGGTCAGCCCGGCTCGACCGCCGCCCGCGCCTCCGTCAGCCGGGCCGCGTAGCGGGCGATCAGGTCGACCTCGAGGTTGAGCCGGTCGCCGACACGGCGCTCGCCCCAGGTGGTGACCGCGAGGGTGTGGGGGATCAGCAGCACCGTGAAGGTGTCGCCCGCGACGCCGTTGACCGTGAGCGAGGTGCCGTCGAGGCAGACGGACCCCTTCTCGGCGATGAAGCGGGCGAGCGCCGCCGGGGCCCGGAGCACGAAGCGCTCGCTCGGCGCCCAACTGTCCCCCGCCCCGGACGCGTCGCCGGCCTGGCCGGTCACCGGCTCGCGGGCGACGATCTCGGCCAGCCCATCGACATGGCCGGTGACGAGGTGGCCGCCAAGCTCGTCGCCGATCTTGAGCGAGCGCTCCAGGTTCACCCGCATGCCCGGGGCCCACGCACCGACGGTGGTGCGCGCCAGGGTCTCGGCGGCGGCGTCGACCTCGAAGGTACAGCCGCCCTCGCGCGGCGTCACCGTGACGGCAGTGAGGCAGGGGCCCGCGCAGGCGATCGAGGCGCCGATCAGGATGCCGGCTGGGTCGTAGGCGCAGTCGATGGCGATGCGCTTGAGTTTCGAATCGCCGGACACCGCGGCCACGCGGCCGACATCCGAGACGAGGCCGGTGAACATCTAGGGGCTCCGTGCGTGGCAGGTGAAGAGATCGGTGCCGATCCGGTACTCCTCGGCGACCGGGAAGTCCGGCGAGGCGAGGCGCGCGGCGAGGTGCGGACCGACCGCCGGCAGGCCGGGCTGCCCGAGGGCGCGGTCGCCGGTGACGAGGAGGCACTCGTCGACGAGGTTCTCGCGCGCGAGCGCCTCGGCGAGCGTCGGCCCGCCCTCCGAGCAGATCCGGGTCAGCCCGAGGGCGCCCAGGATCCGCATCGCCTCCGGCAGGTCGATGCGGCCGTCCGGCGTCACCGGCACCCGCTCGACCTCCGCGCCCGCGGCGACGAGGGCGCCCTCCGCCAGGGCGGGGGCATCGGGACCGCACAGGATCAGGGTCGGGACGACCGCGCTGGTGCGCACCAGGCCGGCGCTCGGCGGCGTGCGCAGGGCGGGGTCGAGGACGATGCGCAGGGGCGAGCGGTCCGCCATCCCGGGCAGGCGCACGGTGAGCTGGGGATCGTCGGCGAGCACCGTGCCGACGCCGACCATGATGGCGTCGCAATGGGCCCGCTGCAGGTGGATCTCCGCGGTGGCGCGGGGGCCGCTGATCATCAGCCGCCCCTCCCCGCCCGCCGCGTAGCCGTCCGCCGTACGGGCGAGCTTGAGGAAGAGCGCCGGCCGGCCGCGGACGACCCGGCTGACGTGACCGCGCTGGTCGCGCGCCGCCTCGGCCCCGAGCAGCCCGACCGAAACCGCAAGTCCCGCCTGTGCCAGCCGGGCGTGGCCGCGCCCGGCGACCCGCGAATCGGGATCGTCCATCGCGCTCACCACCCGGGCGATCCCCGCCTCGATGGTGGCGTCGGCGCAAGGCGAGGTGCGGCCGTGATGCGAGCACGGCTCGAGGGTGACGTAGAGGGTGGCGCCGCGGGCGGCCTCGCCGGCCGCCGCGATCGCGACGCGCTCGGCATGCGGGCGGCCGCCGGCCTGCGTCACGCCCTGGGCGAGGATCCGCTCGGCGCCCGGGGGACCGCCGACCAGCACGGCCCCGACCGACGGGTTCGGCCAAGCGCGGCCGAGATGGCGCCGGCCGAGGGCGAGGGCGAGGCGCATGTAGCGCCGGTCGGCCTCCTCGCGCGTCGGGTCCGGCGCGCTCACGGCGCGCGGCTCCGGGGCCGGCGGGCCGGCGGCGGCTCCTCGGCGGCCGGCTCCTCCCCGGGCGTCGCCGCCGGGAGCGCGGCCTGCGCCGCACCGGCGGCGAGATGGCCGAGCAGCTCCTCGAAGTCGCGGGCCTCGCGGAAGTTCTTGTAGACCGAGGCGAAGCGCACGTAGGCCACGTCGTCGAGGCCCTTCAACCCCTCCATCACCGCCTCGCCGATCGCCTCGCTGGTCACCTCGGCCTCGCCGGAACTCTCCAGCCGGCGGGTGATGCCGCTCACCAGGCGCTCGATCCGCTCCGCCTCGACCGGCCGCTTGCGGAGCGCCGTCTCGACCGAGCGCTGGAGCTTGTCGCGGTCGAACGGGACCTTGCGGCCCGAGCGCTTGACGACGATCAGCTCGCGCAATTGCACCCGCTCGAAGGTGGTGAAGCGGCCGCCGCAATCTGGGCAGATGCGCCGGCGCCGGATCGCCGAGCTGTCGTCGCTCGGCCGGGAATCCTTCACCTGCGTGTCGAGGCCGCCGCAATAGGGGCACCGCATCGGCCGCCCGTTCCTCTGTGTACGGAAAAAGGGCCGGTCCCGCGAGGGACCGGCCCCGGAAGGGCCGTGTTCTAGAGCGCTCCCGGCAGAAGGGGAAGCCGGGAGATCGCTCCCGCGATCAGGCGTAGATCGGGAAGCGGTCGGTCAGGGCGTGGACCTCGCGCTTGGCCTGCTCCTCGGCGCCGGCATCGCCCGTCTCGCCGGCGCGGTGCAGCCCGTCGAGGACCTGGACGATCAGCTCGCCGACCTTCTTGAACTCGGCGACGCCGAAGCCGCGCGAGGTCGCGGCCGGGGTGCCGAGACGGATGCCCGAGGTGATGGTCGGCTTCTGCGGGTCGAACGGCACGCCGTTCTTGTTGCAGGTGATGCCGGCACGGGTCAGCGCGGCCTCGGCCGCCTTGCCGGTCAGCTCCTTGGCGCGCAGGTCGACCAGCATCAGGTGGTTGTCGGTGCCGCCCGAGGTGATGTCGTAGCCGCCCGAGATGATGGTGTCGGCGAGCGCGCGGGCGTTCTCCACCACCTGCTTGGCGTAGAGCTTGAACTCGGGGGTGAGCGCCTCGCCGAAGGCCACCGCCTTGCCGGCGATGACGTGCATCAGCGGACCGCCCTGGAGGCCCGGGAACACCGCCGAGTTCAGCTTCTTGGCCAGCGCCTCGTCGTTGGTCAGGATCATGCCGCCGCGCGGGCCGCGGAGGGTCTTGTGGGTCGTGGTGGTGACGACGTGGGCGTGCGGGAACGGCGACGGGTGCACGCCGCCGGCCACCAGGCCGGCGAAATGGGCCATGTCGACGAAGAAGATGGCGCCGACGCTGTCGGCGATCTCGCGGAACTTGGCGAAGTCCCAGTGGCGCGGATAACCCGAGCCGCCGGCGATGATCACCTTGGGCTTGTGCTCCTGGGCCAAGCGCTCGACCTGCTCCATGTCAATGCGCTGGTCCTCGCGGCGCACCGTGTAGGAGACCGGCTTGAACCACTTGCCCGAGACGTTCGGGGGCGCGCCGTGGGTGAGGTGGCCGCCGGCCGCCAGATCGAGACCGAGGAAGGTGTCGCCCGGCTGCATGGTCGCCATGAACACGGCCTGGTTCGCCTGCGAGCCGGAATTCGGCTGCACGTTGGCGAAGTCGCAGCCGAACAGGCGCTTGGCGCGCTCGATGGCGAGGTTCTCGGCGATGTCGACGAACTCGCAGCCGCCGTAGTAGCGCCGGCCCGGATAGCCCTCGGCGTACTTGTTGGTCAGCACCGAGCCTTGAGCCTCGAGCACGGCGCGCGAGACGATGTTCTCCGAGGCGATCAGCTCGATCTCGTGCTGCTGACGGCCGAGTTCCTGCGCGACCGCGCGGGCGAGCTCGGGATCGGCATCGGCCAGCGACGCGGAGAAGAACGAATTGGACCGGGTGTTGGCGGCGGTGCCCACGCTCATGATGGCCTCGGAGTTGTCGGGAGCCGCCCGGGCGACGCGCCGGTGCGGAAGTCAAGGACGGGGATCGGCCAGCTTCTACACGCGGGCGACGGGGGAGTCCAAGGCCGGAGCGCCGCACATTTGTCTGTGAGCGACATCTCCCGCCGCCTGCGGGTCGAGGTCCCGGACCTCGCATCGGGGCGATCGGTGCCGGCGACCGGTCGGCCGGGACCGATCCGCGTGCAGGGTGGATTTGAAACGTCGGAAAAGGAACTCAAAAAATTCTAAAGCGCCGTTGATGAAAATTCGTGGTCCGCCGGACGTCCCGCACGAGCCGGCACGGCTCGCGCGATCACGGACCGGCCCGGCCAAAAGCCCCGATCAGGCCAGTCGTACCACTCGGCGCCGGCTCTGCCGTCGCGCCTCCACCAAGAATGCCTGCCTTAATCCAAGGTCACGGAAATTTTATCGACATCCCATTCAGTGCGAAAACCTGTGTCGGCCAGATCACTCGGCGCGAGAAACCGAAGAGAAACCGTCCGTATCTGGCAAGGAAGCACGGCACCGTAGCCTGTCAGCCCTAGGCAGCGCAGCGTTGCGGCGTCACAGATCGTCCGCCTTTTGATTGCACGAGAGGGAAACCGCGCTTCATGTTCAAGTCGCTGCTCACCGCCGGCGCCGCCGTCGCCCTGTCGGTCGGCGCCGCCTCGGCCGCCGACCTGCCGCGCCGGGTCGCGCCGCCGCCGGTCTTCACGCCGGTGCCGGTCTTCACCTGGACCGGGGCCTATTTCGGCATCAATGCCGGCTACGCCTACACGGAAGCCGATACCGTCCGCACGGTCGGTATCGGCGCGCTCCAGGCCAACGTGACCAACGGGCTTCGCCGCGAGGCGGTCCCGCTGGCGCAGGACGGCTTCACCGCCGGCGGCCAGGTCGGCTACAACTACCAGTTCACGCCCGGCTCCGGCATCGTCGTCGGCCTCGAGGCCGATGCGGCCTACACCGACCTGAACCGCCGCCGCACCGAGTCGATCTTCCTGCCGGCGTTCAACGCCAACCAGCTCACCAACACCTACCGGGCGGATCTGAGCTTCCTCGGCACGGTACGGGGCCGGATTGGCTACGCCTTCGACCGGTTCCTGGTCTACGGGACCGGCGGCTTCGCCTACGGCGACGTGACCCAGACGGTCGCCTTCCAGACCGGCGTGCCGCAGACCTACTTCGGCAACCGCTCGCGGATCGAGACCGGCTACGCCTATGGCGGCGGCGTCGAGTACGCCCTGCCGACCGACTCGTTCCTGAACTTCTTCAAGTCGAATGCGGTGACGGTGAAGGCGGAATACATCCGCTACGACCTCGGCAGCCGCAACCTCCTGGTCGCCTCGACCGGCGGTCCGGGCGTCGGCTACATCTCGCGCTTCCGCACCGAGGGCAGCCTGGTGCGCGCGGGCCTGAACTTCAAGTTCGGCACCTTCTAGAGCATTTCTCGACGAGGCGGATGCCGGCTCGTCGAAGGAAATGGGGCGAAAGCGAAAATCCAGAGAGCTTCGCGACTGCAACGCGATCGCGGAGCGCTCTGGCGCCTGCTCCGCCCCGGGCTTCAGGTCCGGGGCGGTTCTCCTTCAGTAATGCGGCGGGGGAGGCTCGTCCCCTGCCTCGGTTGGCCGCTCGGCCATCTCGCGCACCCGCTCGCGCAGGGCGGCGAGGTGCCGCGTCAGGAGGTCGATCGCGCTCCACTGCTCGGTGACGATGCGGTTCAGGTCCTCGATCGTCGCGTCCTGGTGGGCGATGCGGGCTTCCAGCGCGTCGAGGCGGGATTCGGGATCGGGAGTCATGAGGGTGTCCACTCACGCGAAAACGGCCCGGGCGCAAGCCCGGGCCGTTTTCGATTCGGACTGTCGAAGGGCGATCAGTTTGTCTGATCGTCGTCGGGCGCGTCGGGGTTGAAGTTGCGCGGGCCGGCGGCGGCGGCGGCCATCGAGGCGGTCGGGGCGCCGGCGCCGTCGCGCTTGTAGATGTCGTCGCGGAACTGCACGAGGCCGTCCGGGGTCGACCAAGCGGTGATGTAGGTCCAGTAGACCGGGATCGGCGCCACCGGTCGGGCATCGACCCGCTGGCCGCCCTGGATGATCGCCTCGATCGTGTCCGGGTTGGCGTTCGGGGTGCCCTGCAGGATCCAGGACACGTACTCGCGCACGTTCTGCACGCGCACGCAGCCCGAGGAGACGAAGCGGAAATCGTCGCCGAAGATGCCCTTGGCCGGCGTGTCGTGCATGTACACGCCGTGCGGGTTCGGGATGTTGATCCGCACGAAGCCCATCGAGTTCAGGTCGACGCCCGGATCCTGGCGGAAGCGGTAGCGGGTCGCCTCGTCGGAATGCCAGTTGACCTGGGACGGCGGGATCTCGCGGTCGCCGTTGAAGATGCGGATCTTGTTGTCGGTCAGGTAGGCCGGATCCTTCTGCATCTTCGGGATCAGGTCCTTCTTGATGATCGAGGCCGGCACCGTCCAGTAGGGGTTGAAGTTCACCTCCTGGATCTTGGCGTTCATGATCGGCGACTGGCGGTCGATCTTGCCGACGCCGGCGGCGTGGCGGGTCGCGACGTGGTCGCCGTCGACCGTCTCGACGAGCGCCGCCGGGATGTTGACGATGACGTAGCGCTCGCCGAGGTTGCCCGAGTACGACCGCAGGCGCACCGCGTTCAGCTCGAGCTGGCGCAGGCGCACGTCCGCCGGGACGTTCATCGCCTGGACGGTGGTGACGTTCATCGCGCCGGTCTGGTTCAGGCCGTGGCGGGCCTGGAACCGGCGCACGCCGGCCTCGACATAGGAATCATAGACCGGCGAGGAGCCGGCCGCCGGGTCGAGGTCGCCGGAGACGATCAGGCGCTGGCGCAGGGCGGTGACCGCCGGGCTCTTCGAGCCGACGCGCAGGCGCTCGGCGCCCGCCACCGCCTGCCAGCCGCCGCGGGCGACGATGTCGCGGTAGCGCTCGACCATCTGCTCGGTCGCCGCCAGGGTCTGGGGCGAGAGGATCGGCGTGTTCGAGCGCTGCACGCGCATCGTGGCGGCCGAGTCGTAGTTCTGCGCCCACTCCGCCTGGGCCAGCGAGCCGCCCCGGTCCTGGGCCAGGGCCGGGAAGGCGGTGGCGGCCAGGAGAGCCAGGCCGAGCGAACCGGTGAGGGAAACGCGTGTCAGCATGGGAAATTTGCTCTCGAACCTGTGACGCGGGGCGAATAGTTCGGCATCGTGCCGCTTGCGCCCCATTCTATGGCCCGTGACGGTGCCGGTGTGCGGTTAAGACTCCATGAGGAGCGGGCCAGATTGTGGCGCCGGGCGGGCGCCGCTGTGGAGCGGTCAGCTGGGCTGTGGACTGCGGCAATCGCGCAACAGGATGCAGACGATGCGGCTGTGGATCCCGGACCCTGGACATTCCGCGCCATGGCGCGACCGCGACGCCTGGGCTATGTCGGACGCATGAGCGATCTCGGGCACGGACGGAGCGGGAGGACGGCGCGCTGGCGCGCTGTCGCCGCCGTGCTGTCGCTCTACGGTCTCGTGCTCCAGGCCTTCCTCACCGGCCTGGCGCCGGTGCCGGCTGCCGCGGGCGCCGGCATCATCTGCCAATCCCATCAGGGGGCCGGCGGGAGCGAGGCTGTCGCCCACGCCCATGCCTGCTGCACCGTCGCCTGTCCGGGGCTCGCCGCCCCGCCGGAGCCGGCTGCCGCCGAGGCGTGGCCCGCCCGCACGGCGACTGACCTGTCCTGGCCCGGCGAGGCCGCCGCGCCGATCCGCGGTCCACCCGCCCGTCCCGCTTCCGCGCGCGGTCCACCGGCCGCGTGACGCCCATCGGGCAGCGCCGCTGCCCATGCCCCGTCACGCTCGTTGTCCGGACCCGATTCCCATGACCTTCTCGCTTCGCGCCGGCCTTACCGCCGCGCTCTCCCTCGCCGCCGCTCCCGCCCTCGCCCACGCCGTCCTGGCGATCACGCAGGCGAGCCCGAACCAGACCTATCGCGGCGTGGTCCAGATCGGGCACGGCTGCGACGGCCGGGCCACCAAGTCCGTCACCGTCACGATCCCCGAGGGCGTGATCGCCGCCAAGCCGATGCCGAAGGCCGGCTGGGAGCTCGCCACCGCGAAGGGGCCGTACGCCCGCGCCTACCCGTCCTACCACGGCACCGTCGCGGAGGGCGTGAAGACGATCACCTGGACGGGGGCGCTGCCCGACGACCAGTACG
This sequence comes from Methylobacterium ajmalii, assembly GCF_036448855.1. NCBI lineage: Bacteria > Pseudomonadati > Pseudomonadota > Alphaproteobacteria > Hyphomicrobiales > Methylobacteriaceae > Methylobacterium > Methylobacterium ajmalii. The sequence goes on along the minus strand of NZ_JAZFXT010000013.1, from coordinate 20,670 downwards.
ACGAGTTCGTGTTTCAGGCCCGCCTCACCGACGCCGTGGCGCCGGGCGGCACGGTCTACTTCCCGGTGCGCCAGGATTGCGACGGCGCCGTCGCCGACTGGCGCGAGATCCCGGCCGCCGGCCAGTCCGCCCGCGACCTGAAATCGCCCGCCCCGGGCGTGCGGATCGTGGCGGCCGCCACCGCGGCTCCCGCCGCCGCGCCGGCCGCGTCCCCGGCGACGATCAAGGCCGGCGACCTCGCCATCACGGCGCCGTGGATCCGGGCGACTCCCGGCGGCGCCAAGGTGGCCGGCGGCTATCTCGAAGTCACCAATACCGGCAAGGAGCCGGACCGGCTGCTCTCGGCCTCGATCCCGCTCGCGGCCCGCGGCGAGGTGCACCAGATGTCGATGGACAAGGGTGTCGCCAAGATGGCGCCGGTGGAGGGCGGCCTCGTCGTCAAGCCGGGCGAGACCGTGGCGCTGAAGCCCGGCGGCTACCACCTGATGTTCCTCGACCTGAAGGGACCCGCCAAGGCCGGCGAGACCCTGGAGGGCACCCTCACCTTCGAGCGCGCCGGCACCGTCCCGGTCCGTTTCGCCGTCGGCGCCATCGGGGCGTCGGCGCCGGAGGCGGGCGGCCATCACCATCATTGATGGGGTAGCCGGCGCCTCTCCGGATCGTAGGGCTTGTCCACCTCTCCGCTCGAGCGACAGGGCTGACCGGACAACGGGGAAGGCGCGGGTCTCCCCTCTCCAGGCATACCGGGCTTGCCCGATATCGGCTGGAGAGGGAATCCCGCCGTCGATCTTCCAAGGATTGACGCATCCGGTCCTGCGGGAGCGGTCAGTCGGACTCCGCCGGGACGGCACTCGGGTCTTAAAGACGAGATCTAAAAGCCCAAGTCTCGAACCCCGAGTCTCGAAGCCCAAGTCTCGAAGCCCAAGTCTCGAAGCTCAAGACGACAACGGTGAGCGCGCCTCTCGACCGATCCCTCCCCGGTCGGCGCGCTGCCTCCACTCGAAGAACTCCCATCCCGTCTCCCGCGCCGTCGAGCCCCGCCCGGCTCCGGCCCGAGAAAGGTCGCGCCTCATGTCCCTCGTTCTGCGGGGCGGCTCCGTGCTGCCCGCCCTCCTCTGCCTCGTCCCGCCGGCCTTCGCGCAGGATGCCGGCGCCATCCCGCTGGAGCAGATCGAGGTAGCGGGTCGCGCCGCCACCGCGGCCGGCCCCGGCTCGGGCTCGCTCACCGTTCCCTCGGTGGCCGAGCAGCGCCGCAGCCTCAACCAGACCGTCGGCTCGGTCGGGTTCGTCGACGCGGCCGGCATCCAGAACCGCTACGCCAACACCCTGCGCGACGTGATCAAGGACGTGCCGGGCGTCACCGTGCAGGAGCGCTACGGCCAGGAGGTGCGCCTCTCGATCCGCGGCTCGGGCGTCGCCCGCGGCTTCCACCTGCGCGGCATCGAATTGTTGCAGGACGGGATCCCGCTCAACCTCGCCGACGGGTCGGGCGACTTCTACCAGATCGACCCGCTCGCCCTGCGGTCGGTCGAGGTCTACAAGGGCGGCAACGCCCTGACCTTCGGCGCGACGACGCTCGGCGGCGCGGTCAACCTCGTCACGCCGACCGCCCGCACGGCGCTGGCGCCGACCATCGTGCGGATCGACGGGGGCAGCTTCAACGCGGTGCGGGAGAATTTCCAGGTCTCGCGGGTCGTGGGCCCGGCGGACTTTCTCGTCAACGGCACGATCACCAACGCCGACGGCTTCCGCCAGCACGAGGTGCAGCGGACGCAGAACTTCAACGCCAATCTCGGCTACCAGATCGCCCCCGGCGTCGAGACCCGGTTCTATGCCGGCCTCTACTTCACGGACCAGAAACTCCCCGGCGCGCTCACCCTCGACGAATCGCTGCGCACGCCCCGGATCGCCAACCCGGCGGCGCTGTCCGGCAACCAGTCGCGCCAGGTCGCGACCGAGCGGATCGCCAACCGGACCTCGTTCCTCCTCGACGTCGGCAAGCTCGACATCGATTCCTGGGCGATCCACAAGTCGCTCTACCACCCGATCTTCCAGGTCATCGACCAGGACGGATGGACCTACGGCGTCTCACCGCACTGGGCCGGCACCTTCGACGTGGCGGGATTCCGCAACGATACGATCCTGGGCCTGCGCGCCTATGCCGGCCAGAACGCGGCGCTGCAATTCGTGAACGTGGCGGGCAACCGCGGCGCGCAGACCCGCAACAGCCTGCAGAGCGCCTCGAGCCTGGAGGCCTACGGCGAGAACCGGTTCTGGTTCCTGCCCGACGTGGCGCTGATGACCGGCGCCAAGCTGTTTTCGGCCAACCGCACCTACAGCGACAAGGGCGGCCTGCCCGGCAACCTCGCGGCGCAGTTCGCCAACCGCACCTACGAGGGCGTCAACCCGAAGATCGGCCTGCTCTGGCAGGCCCTGCCCGACCTCCAGGTCTTCGGCGACCTCACCCGCTCGCGCGACGTGCCGGATTTCTCCGATCTCGTGCAGTCGAATGCGGCCAACACCACCTTCGTGCCGCTCCAGGCCCAGCGCGCCTGGACGGTGGAGGCCGGCGCCCGCGGGCGGATCGACCGCCTCGGCTTCGACGTGACGGTGTATCGGGCCGAGATTCGCGACGAGCTGATCAACTTCTCGATCAATGCCGGCCTCGGCATCCCGGCCGCGACCTTCAACGCGCCGCGCACCCGCCACCAGGGCGTCGAGGCGGCAGTCTCCCTCGATCTCGCCCGCGACCTCACCGGCGTCGGCGACAGCCTGACGCTGACGCAGATCTGGACCCGCAACGACTTCCGCTTCGTGCGTGATCAGGTCTACGGCGACAACCGGATCGCCGGGCTGCCGCGGGACGTCCTTCGCACGGTGCTGGCCTATACGCGCGGCTCGTTCACGCTCGCGCCGTCGCTCGACTGGGTGCCGACCGGCGCCTTCGTCGACCACGCCAACACCCTGCGGGCGCCGGGCTACGCCCTCGTCGGCCTGCAGGCCTCGGTCAGTGTCGATCCCGGCCTGACTCTCTTCCTCGATGCCCGCAACCTCGCCGACGCCCGCTACGTCTCGGACGTCTCGGCGGTGACCAACGCCGCGGCGCTCACCGGCAGCGCCGCCCGGATCTTCTATCCGGGCGACGGGCGGAGCGTGTTCGCGGGCCTGCGCGGCACGTTCTGACGCGGACGGTGCCCGAGGGCGAGCCTACTTCGCCCCCGGCCCGTAGGGCGGCCGCGGGATCGCCCGGTGGGCGGCCCGCAGGGCCGCCGACCACCGCTCGCGCAGGTCGTGGAAGTAGGGTTCGCCGGCCTCGATCCGATGCAGGACCTCGGTATCGCAGGTGTTGCGGCGGATCACCGCGAGGTCGATCGGCAGGCCGACGCCGAGGTTCGACCGCATGGTCGAGTCCATCGAGACGAGGCCGACCTTGAGCGCATCGTAGATGTCGGTCTTGAAGGTCACGGCGCGGTCGAGGATCGGCTTGCCGTACTTGTGCTCGCCGATCTGCAGGAATGGCGCATCCTGGCTGCAGGCGATGAAGTTGCCGGCCGAGTAGATCATGTAGAGCCGCATCGGCCCGTCGCCGATCTGGCCGCCGAACAGGAACGACACCTCGAAGCGCAGCTGCGCCGCCTCGAATCCGGCGCGCTCGATCGCCCGCACCTTGCGGATCGCGCGGCCGATGAGCTGGGCGGCGCGGAACATCGTCGGCGCGTCGTAGATCGTCTCGGGCTTGCCGGTGTCGGGGTCCTCGACGCCCTCGGTCAGGAGCGAGAGCACCGACTGGGTCACCGAGAGGTTGCCGGCGGATGCGAGCGCCAGCACCCGCTCCCCGGGCTTGGTGAACATGTGGAGCTTGCGGTAGGTCGAGATGTCGTCGAGCCCCGCATTCGTGCGGGTGTCGGCGATCATGACGAGACCCTCCTCCACCAGGATCCCGACGCAATAGGTCATCGTTCACCGCCCCCCGGCGATCGTCAGGCGGGCGGTCCGTCACCGCGCGCGGCGCCACCCTGGCTCAGGCCGGTTCGCGAATCCAGCCGAATTCGTTGACGCCGCGTGAGGTGGCACCCGCCTATCGCGGCGGCGCCACAGAGGTCAGCCGGCCTGGGCCTGGCGCTGGACCGCGCCGCCGGGCGCCGCGGCGTCGGTTTCGCGGTCGTCCTCGCCGGTCGCCGGGTCCTGGCTCTGCTGGGCCTGCGCCTGGGCGCGGGCGTCGTCGACCCGGACCCGGACCGTCATGGTCTCGGTGCCGCCGCCGGTACGGCTGCCGCGGACCGGGGCGGCGTCGAGGTAGTCGAGGCCGATCGTCACCCGCAGGTGGGTCTCGGTGACCGCGATGCCGTGGGCGGGATCGAACCCGACCCAGCCGAGATCCGGTACCCGGGCCTCGACCCAGGCGTGGCCGGCTTCCTGCTCGGGAGCGTCGGGACGCCAGCAATAGCCCGAGACGTAGCGCACCGGGATCTCGAGGTGGCGTGCCGCCGCGATGAAGACGTGGGCGAGGTCCTGGCCGACGCCCTTGCGCAGGGCGAAGGCCTCCGCCGCCGTGGTGGCGGCCCCGGTCGGGCCGGGCGCGTAGTCGACCGTCTGGTGGACGCCGGCAAGCAGCCGGTGCAGCTGGTCGAGCCGGTCGCTCGCGCCGCCGGCGACTTCCTCGGCGAAGGTCCGGATCGCCTCGTCGGCGACGGCGAAGCGCGATTCGCGCAGGTAGAACGGATCGGGCAGCCACTCGGAGATGCCGCGCATCACCCCGTGGGTCTCGGTGGTCTCGACCTCCCCGACGACGCGGATCGCCAGGGCCTCCTCGGGCCCGTCGGCGCTGAAGACGTGGACGATGTTGCCGAAGCCGTCCTCGCGCCGGATCAGGCGGCCGTCCACCGTCGGCTCGATGCGCCAGGAGCGGACGTGCTGCCCGTCATGGTCCCGCGGCGTCAGCCGCAGCATCTGGATCAGGTTCCGGGCCGGGTTGTCGTACTGATAGACCGTCTCGTGGACGACGCGGATGCGCATGGGATCGCGAAGCTCGCTGTCACGATTAAAGCTGGGCCGTGCGGGGCGGTGCTATACACCGTCCCGCGCGAGGGGGGAACCGGAGAGCGCCCCCCGTCCCCGCCCCCGGCCCGGCGGGGCTCACCCGAGATACTGCTCGACGATCGCCGCCCCGAGGCGGTTGTTCTCGGCGATGAACTCCTCGATGAACTCGTGCAGGCCGGAGGCGAAGATCTCCTCCACCGTCAGGTCGTCGAGCCTCGCCAGCATGCCGCGGGCGAGGCGCTGGCTCGGCCCATGGCGTCCATACGCGTCGGCGATGAGATCGAGGTTGCGCACCAGCATGCCGTAGCAATTGGCGAGCGAGCGCGGCATCTCCCGGTTGAGGATCAGCAGGTCGGCCACCAGCCAGGGCTTGATGCTCTCGCGGTAGACCCAGTGATAGGCGGTGAGCGCGGAGACCTCGCGCAGGATCGTGGTCCACTGGAAGTAGTCGAGGCTGCCGCCGACCCGCTCGGTCTCGGGCAGGAGGACGTGGTACTTCACGTCGAGGATGCGGGCGGTGTTGTCGGCGCGCTCGATGGCGATGCCGAGCCGGGTGAACCAGAACGCGTCGTTGCGCAGCATCGTCCGGTAGGCCGAGCCGTCGAAGGCGAGCGACACGCCCTTCACCCAGTCGAGGAAGCGGGCGAACTCCTCCCGGGTCATGTCCCGGCCCTCGAAGCTGCGCAGGTGCAGGTAGGCCTCGTTGATCGCCTCCCACATCTCGCTCGTCAGCGCCGTGCGCACGCTGCGGGCGTTCTCGCGGGCGGTCTGCAGGCAGGACCGGATCGAGGACGGGTTGTTGGGGCTGAAGGCCAGGAAGTCGCGGACGGTGTGCTCGTTGACGCTGTCGTAGAGCGGGCGAAACAGCTCGATGTTGCCGGCCGAGGCGAGCGCGGATTCCCACTCGTTCGCGTCGCTGCCGCCGTAATTGGCCGGCAGGGCGGAGAGGCGGAGCGCCGCATCGAGGATGCGGGCGACGAAGTCGGCGCGCTCGGCGTAGCGCGAGAGCCAGTAGAGGTTGTCGGCGGTGCGGGAGAGCATGGCGGCGGAAGGAGGCTCACGCTGTGGCGGTGCGGGCGGACCGGGCCGGGCGCGGGGGCGCACGGCCGGGTCCTGAATGCGGGGCGGGCGGCGCGGGGCCGCGGATCAGCCGTCGAGCACCCAGGTGTCCTTGGTGCCGCCGCCCTGGCTCGAATTGACCACGAGCGACCCCTCCTTGAGCGCCACGCGGGTGAGACCGCCCGGCACGATGCGGATGTCGTCGGCGCCCGCGAGCACGAAGGGCCGCAGGTCGACGTGCCGGGGCGCGACGCCGGAGGCGACGAAGGTCGGGCAGGTCGAGAGCGCCAGCGTCGGCTGGGCGATGAAGCCGTCCGGCGCGTGGCGCAGCTTGCGGCCGAACTCCTCGATCTCGCGCTTGGTGGCGTGGGGGCCCACCAGCATGCCGTAGCCGCCCGAGCCGTTGACCTCCTTGACCACGAGGTCGCCGAGATTGGCCAGCACGTGCGACAGCGCCTCCTTCTCGCGGCAGCGCCAGGTCGGCACGTTGTGCAGGATCGGCTCCTCGCCGGTGAAGAAGCGCACGATCTCCGGCATGTAGCTGTAGACCGCCTTGTCGTCGGCGATGCCGGTGCCGACGGCGTTCGCCAGCGTGACGTTGCCGCTCTGGTAGGCGCTCATCAGCCCCGGCACGCCGAGGACCGAATCGGGCCGGAACACCAGGGGGTCGAGGAAGTCGTCGTCGATCCGGCGGTAGATCACGTCGACCCGGCGCGGGCCCTCGGTGGTCCGCATGTAGACCACGTCGTCCTTGGTGAAGAGGTCCGAGGCCTCGACGAGGTCGACGCCGAGCTTGTCGGCCAGGAACGAGTGCTCGTAGAAGGCCGAGTTGAACCGGCCGGGGGTGAGCAGCACCACGCTCGGATCGCGGGCGGCGCGCATCGGCGCGAGGCTGCGCAGGGTGGCGAGCAGCGCGTCCGGATAGGCCTCGACCGGGGAGACCCGGTGCTTGGAAAACAGCTCGGGGAAGAGCCGCAGCATCACCTCGCGGTTCTCCAGCATGTAGGAGACCCCCGACGGCGTGCGGGCGTTGTCCTCCAGCACGAAGAACTGGTCCTCGCCCGTGCGCACGATGTCGATGCCGGCGATGTGGACGTACTTGCCGTGCGGCACCTCGAAGTCCCGCATCTCCAGCCGGTAATGCGGATTGCGGTAGACGAGGTCGCCCGGGATGATCCCGGCCTTGATGCATTCCTGCGGGCCGTAGATGTCGGCCAGGAACATGTTGAGCGCGGTGACGCGCTGCTTGAGGCCGCGCTCCAGGAAGCCCCATTCGGGCTTGGTCAGCACCCGGGGGATGATGTCGAACGGGATCAGCCGCTCGGTCGACTCGTTGTCGCCGTAGACCGCGAAAGTGATGCCGATCCGGCGGAAGAACAATTCCGCCTGGCTGCGCCGCGTGTCGAATTGCTCGGGCGGAGTCGTGTCGAGCCAGGTCTTGAGCGCCGCGTACGCCTCGCGCACGGCGGCCGGGTCCAGTCCGCTCTCCTGGGCACCCGTCATCTCGTTGAACGCACTGAGCGGCATGGGCGTCCCTCTGTTTGCGCCGAAGCTAGACGCAAGACGGGGGCCAAGGCAAAGGAAATGCGTCCTCTCCCGCCCGGCGTCACCGCTCTTTGCGCAAGGTCAGGCGGGACGGGGCCGGCGCGGCCGGTAGCGGCGCGTATCTGATGAAATTTTAGGCGAAATTTGGCGGCGGGATCGGTCGCGCGCCGTCAGATCAGCTTCAGCCCACGGAAGCTCGCATGGCCCTCGCGGCCGACGATGATGTGGTCGTGGACCACGATGCCGAGGGGGCCGGCCACCGCCACGATGTCCCGGGTCATCTTGATGTCGGCCTGGGACGGCGTCGGGTCGCCCGAGGGGTGGTTGTGGACGAGGATCAGGGCGGTGGCGGAGAGCTCGAGCGCGCGGCGCACCACCTCGCGGGGATAGACCGGGGTGTGGTCGACGGTGCCGCGGCCCTGCACCTCGTCGGCGATCAGGCGGTTGCGCTTGTCGAGGAAGAGGAGCCGGAACTCCTCGCGCGGCGCGAACGCCATCGCGGCGCGGCAGTAATCGATCACGGCGGCCCAGGACGAGAGCAGCGTGCGCTCGGCCACCGCGCCGCGGGCGAGGCGCCGTCCGGCCGCCTCCATGATCTTGAGGTCGGTGACGACCGCGGGACCGATCCCGTCGACCTCCATCAGCCGCTCGGGCGGGGCGCTGATCACCTCGGCGAAGCTGCCGAAGCGGGCGATCAGCGCCTTGGCAATCGGCTTCACGTCCCGGCGCGGGATGGCGCGAAAGAGCACCAGCTCGAGGAACTCGTAGTCGGGCAGCGTGTCGCCCTGCGCGAAGCGGGCGCGCAGCCGGTCGCGATGGCCGTGGTAATGCGGCTCCTCGGCCTTCGGCGGGGCCACGGCGGGCGCGCCCACCTCCGCGAAACCCGGATTGCTGCGGGGCGGGCGGGCCATGGCGACGCGCTCAGGCTGTGGCGGCGGTGTCGATCGGCTTGTCCAGCCCCTTGGGCGAGAGCGTGAAGATCTCGAAACCGGTCTCGGTCACCGCCACGGTGTGCTCGAACTGGGCCGAGAGCGAGCGGTCGCGGGTCACCGCCGTCCAGCCGTCGGCCAGCACCTTCACGTGCGGGCGGCCGAGGTTGATCATCGGCTCGACGGTGAAGAACTGGCCCGGCTTCAGGGCGACGCTGTAGCTCGGCTCGACGTAGTGCAGGATCGTCGGCGCGTCGTGGTAGGTCCGGCCGAGGCCGTGGCCGCAGAAGTCGCGCACCACCGAGCAGCGCTCGCCCTCCGCGAAGGCCTGGATCGCCGCGCCGATGTCGTTGGTGGTGCCGCCCGGCTTGATCGCCGCGATGCCGAGCATCAGCGCCTCGTGGGTGATCTCGCACAGGCGCGCCGCCTTGCGGGGCACCTCACCGACATAGGCCATGCGGCTCGAATCGCCGTGCCAGCCGTCGACGATCAGGCAGATGTCGAGGTTGACGATGTCGCCCTCGCGCAGGGGCTTGTCGTTCGGGATGCCGTGGCAGACGACGTGGTTGATCGAGGTGCAGATCGACTTCGGATAGCCGCGGTAATGCAGCGAGGCCGGGTAGGCGCCGTGGTCCATCGCGAAGGTGTAGGCGAGGCGGTCGAGCGCCTCGGTGGTGACGCCGGGCGCCACCGCCTCCATCAGGAGGTCCAGGGCCTCGGCGGTGAGCCGGCCGGCCTTGCGCATCGCCTCGAAGGCCTCGGGGCCGTGGATCGGCGGCTCCTGCCGGCGGCCGTCCTTGACCGCACTCTGCTCGTCACGACTCATCGGGGGCCCGAAAAAGATGCTGCTGGCGCGGCGTGGGATGCCGTTCGATGTAGGGGGTTCCGGCGACGAAGCCAAGGACCCGAGAAGCCAAGGACCCAAGAAGCCAAGGACCCGAAACGATGCGCGTCCTCAGCGCGGATCGACCCAGGCTCGCGGCCGGCTGCCCTCGCGCTGGGCGATCCGGGCGACCGGACGCGGCGCGGCGTGCCGCGCGGCGTGCCGCGCGGCGACGGGGTGGCGGCGCGCCCGCCGGGCGACCCGGCGCGGGCGCCGGCCCGATTCGCCCCAGGCGGCGCCGACGACCCCGCCCACCACCGCGCCGATCGGCCCGGCGACGAGGGCGCCCGCCACCGCGCCGGCCCCGGCGCCGACGACGGTGCGGCTCTGCGCCTGCGCGGCCGGCGCGGCCAGCAGGGAGGCGCCGAGGGCGGCGGCGAGGAGGGCGAGCCTCGGCGGGAAACGGGTCACGGGCGATCCTCTCGTACGATGAAGCCTTGTCGGGGCCCCGATGCCGCAGGACCGTGACCAAACGGCGGCGGATGGCCCCGGGTGGGGCACGGGCCTGCGCCCGCACCCCTAGGCGCGGCGCCCCCGAGGGGCTAGGAGAGCGCGAGGATCGGGGCCCGCGCGCGCCCCGCGAGAATCGGGGGCTCACGCCCCGCGCAGTCAGGAACCCGGACGCGATGGCAGACAAGGCGGTCCCGCACTTCCACAACCAGGACGGCGTCCAGGTCATCCAGGTGGGCTCGAAGGAGTTCATGTGCATCGGCGCGCTGCCGCCGTTCGACCATCCCCACGTCTTCCTGGACATGGGCGCCGATTCTGAGATCATCTGCCAGTATTGCTCGACGCTGTACCGCTACAACCCGAGCTTGAAGGCCGGGACCGCGGCACCGGCCTCCAGCGTCTGGGACGACCGCGCCCGTCTCGCGGCCGAATAAGCCTTGGCGCTCCCCCCCGCGCCGGGACGGCCGGTCGCCGACCGGCCGGGCCTGCGCGTCGCGATCGTCGGGGCCGGCATCGGTGGGCTCACCGCCGCCCTGGCGCTCGCCGCCCGCGGCCACGCGGTCACCCTCGTCGAGCGCCGCACCGCCTTCAGCGAGGTCGGCGCGGGCCTGCAGCTCTCCCCCAATGCCAGCCGGGTGCTCACCGATCTCGGCCTCGGCCTGCCGCTGCGCCGCGTCGCCGGCGAGCCGGAGCGGGTGCGCATCCGCGGCATCGCGCACGGGCGGGAGATCGGCGCGATCGCGCTCGGCGCCGCGATGCGCGAGCGGTTCGGCGCGCCCTACTGGGTCGTCCACCGCGCCGACCTCCAGACCATCCTGCTCGACGCCGCCCGCGGCCGCCCCGGCATCCGCCTGCTCGTCGGCCGCACCGTCGCGGGCGTGCGCGACGCTCCCGACCAGGCCACCCTGACGCTCACTAGCGACGGCGGCCGCAGCGAGACCCTGGAGGCCGACCTCGTGGTGGCGGCCGACGGCGTGCGCTCGGGCCTGCGCGCCGCCCTCGACCGGCAGCCCTTGCGCCCCCGCGGCGAATCGGCCTGGCGCGCCACCCTGCCGCGCGAGGCGGTGCCCGAGGTTTTTCTCGCCGACGAGACCGGCCTGTGGCTCGGCCCGCGCCGCCACGTCGTGCATTACCCGATCAATGCCGGGCGCCGGCTCAACCTCGTGGCGGTGATGCCCGACCAGCCCGGCGGCGAGGACTGGGCCGGGGCGGGCGACCCCGCGCGCCTGCGCGCCGCCTTCGCGGATGCCGCCCCGCCGCTCGCCGACCTGCTCGCCCGGCCCGAATCCTGGCTGGTCTGGCCGCTGACCGACCGCGCCGCCGCCCGCCCGATGGCCCGCGGCCGGATCGCGCTTTTGGGAGATGCCGCCCATCCGGTGCTGCCCTTCCTGGCCCAGGGCGCCGCGATGGCGATCGAGGATGCCGCTGTGCTGGCCCACAGCCTCGAGGCCGACCGGCCGGTGCCGGCGGCCTTGTCCGCCTACGCGGCGGCCCGGGTCGAGCGGGTACGCCTGATCCAGAGCCACGCCCGCCGCAACGGCCGCGTCTACCACGCCGGCCCCCTCGTCGCGGCCGCCCGCGACCTCGTGATGGGACGCCTGCGGCCCGAGCAGATGACCGAGCGCTACGCCTGGCTCTACGGCTGGCGCCCGACCTGAGGGTTGTGAGACCGCGACGGGGCCTTGATCTGGGCCCCGCCCCCGGCTAACCCGGACGGATCGGGCAAGCCCCGCGCGGACGTGGCGGAATCGGTAGACGCACGAGACTTAAAATCTTGCGACCTCTGGTCGTGCGGGTTCGAGTCCCGCCGTCCGCACCAGCACTTAGCTCGATGTCAGGGGTTACGGTCGAGGTCCGGGGTAACGCCACGGGTAACAGCGAACCCCGCCTCCTCCTGGTTCAAAATGCCTCAGTCGGCACTGCGCTGACTTCCCTAGGGTCATAAAGTCCGGCCGGTGAGGCAGGGGCATCATGCACCTACCTGCGGCCGGGCCGGATTGTCAGACGCGATGCGTCAAGGCTGTGCGCTGTGCCTCAAGGATGGCATCGGCCACGTCGAGGCGGGCAGTCGCGCGGGCGCAATACGCCTTGGCGATTTCCCGGTGTCGCTCGCTGCGGTCGTAGTCAGTACGGGCGGCGCGCATCAGCCATCGGGCGCGGATGAGACGGAAGAAGGTCACCACGATACCTCCACGCCCCAGCGCTGATTGAGCAACGACGCTAAATCCTCTTTCACGATCCATTCTTGTTCAAGCGAGGCGGCATAGCGAGCCTTTAGCAGAACTCCCTCAAGTGTCGCGGGCCGATATTTCAAGAACGGCTCGAAAATTTCCACGGCCTCATCTATGATGTCGTTATGCCTTTCCCATATGGCGTTGTAGCCATTAGCTTCACGGACTGCGTCGAATGCATCGCTGCCCGCTTGCCAGTCAGCTCGCTTATAGGCTTCCTGGCGGGCATCATCAGCGAGTTGATACAAACGCTCTTGCTCGGGGATCAAAGCATCTGCCCGATCAAGGACGGGGAGCAGACGCGGGGCGATAGCGAGCAAGGCGGCATCGGGCGAGATGCCTGCGCCCGGGTTGGCGAGACCGATGCTGGCGGGTACCGTTGAGACGGCGGCGAGACCCGCGAGGATCGCGCGGCGGGAGGTGGAGTGCTCAGCCATGACGCGCCTCCTCGCCCCGGAGCGCGTGGCAAAGGCGCTTGTAGCGGACCAGTTGCTCTTGCAGCCCGTCCCCATCGCCGATGCCGGTATCCCTGTCGTCCTCGCGGTCATCCGGGCTCGGCGGCGATACGAACGTGCCGCACAGGCTCAGCTCCGCGTCGCAACCGTCCTCAAGATCGGGGTCGCCGTCGAGGGCGTCGAGCAAGGCGATGTCCGCCTCAATGCGGTTGGCGATTGCCTCGCGCAGCTCGTGGATGCGGTGGCGCTCCACATCCATCTGAGCGGAGAGGTCGGCCGGCATGCCGGCGTCGGCGAAGTAGGCCTCCAGGCCCTGGCGAAGGGCGAGTATGGCGGGAGCCTCGGGCTCGACCTGCCGCATAGTGCGGAGCGCGACCGTGACTGGTCCGAGCTGTGAGGAAGGCGTGCGGCCGCGTTCACCGGCGCGGGCCGGTGCTATAGAATGACAGGTAGCCATGAAACGTCTCCTGGGGACGTGTGTGGTCAGGGCCGGCCAGGAGGGTGCAAGCTCTTGGTCGGCTCGCACATTTCTGCTATCATCAATTTGCCATGTCAATAGCCGATAGCAGAAAACCGCGGGGTCGCCCGCCTACCGGGATCGGCAAGGCCATTGGCCTGCGGCTCTATCCCGAACTCGATGCGTCTCTTGACGCCTGGATCGCAGACCAGCCCGATCCAAAGCCATCGCGACCAGAGGCGATCCGGGAGGCGCTGGCAGAGCACCTGAAGGCGAAAGGCTACCTGAAATGAGAGCAGCGCCGGCCCTCATGATGATTGCGATCACAATGCTGGCGCTGAGCGCCGAAGCGTCAGCACAGGCGACAGACGCCGCAAGCTGCTCGACCACAAAGAAGGGTCTTAAGCGATGCCGTCAAGAAACCCTCGGCGGTGCTTTGACAATCGATACAGACCCAGCCGGCAACACCGTTGTAGCTAGGTATTTGACGTTTGGAACGGAATGGCCGCCAACTGAAGCCCAGAAGACATTGCTGGGCATTGCTCTCGCGCGTTTTGGTGACGGCAATAACACGACCAAGATGCTCACTGCATGGAAGGCTTGCATGAATGCAGAAGGACGTTTAATTACAATCAAATTAGGGAATACAAATTGGACATTCTCTAATCCAACCGATGACGTGTGTGGGATCGATATTACGAACGCTGCGCCAAGAGAAAAATCTTATTAGCGTTATATTTGGGCGTTCTCTGAAGCGCTGTGATGAGGGCTATACAAACAACCGCGCTTGATAGCGGCCTGCTTAAGCCTCTTGGCTATGTTTTTCTGCGCAGAAGGTTTATGAGGATTGTAATCAGCGTATGCGTGAGCAAGATTTTCGGGCGTACTTTCGGTCGCCGCGATTGGATCTGAAATACAGCCAATTGATTGCTGCTGGAATTCATCCACTGTCAATCCGTAGACGGCAGCAGAGGCGAGACCTTTTGCAACTGTGTGTAATTCAAATGAAGATTGCGCTGTTGTAAGAGAACTCCTATCAACAGATAGCTTATTTTCGTCCTTTGGAGTCGGACAAAAGGGCTGACTAGATGGCTCACCTTTATCAAAAAAGCTGGGATGGATCTGGCGGAGGAGCACTTCGTCAGCGGTCGGCAGTTGCCCAGACATAATTTCAGCCGTCCTTATCGAGCAACACGACTGTCGAACAGCGCCGTAAATGCGTCGCCTGGACCATCAAATTGCGTGGGATCCATCTCGTTCGAGCCGTTGAGTTCAACGCCATACATCTCTATGCTTCCATCTGCGTGGAATTCGACTGAATAATCCCAATTGCCACTCTGGAATTCGAAACTAACGCCGCCTTCATTGGTCGGATAAATCCTAAATATGGCTGAGAGACCTGGCCGCCTAGCTACTAATTGCCTTGCCGCGTCGATGGCAGTTTTACTAATAGACGATCCATCGCCATCATTCCAGCCGTCGCGCAAAGAGCTAAGCTCAGCAAGCCGAGAGTTGCAGCGATCAAATTCGATTGCAGCTTCATCATCGACCAGATCTATATATATAATTTCGCGCAGAGATCTAATTTTGTCCAAATGATCAAGTTCTATGATTAGATGAAATTGTACGTCCCGGCCTAAGTTTCCATCGAATGTCCCAAGAACAGCCTCGGGACCTACAGCAATTGTGATCTCCCCGTGTTGCTCTGTATGAATTAAGATCGAGCCGTCTTCTCGGTTAGATGTAAGTCGGCCGCTACCCTCAAATTTTGCGAGATAGGTTTCTTTAACATGCGTAATAAGATTTTTGCGACGCTGGAAATCAACAAATATTACATTACCGTCGCTTCCAATAGCACCTTCAAATTCTATGCGCTCGTTGTCTTGTAGGCCAGATCCCAGACGATCTAACGCTCGAATATGCCCCGGAGAAAGAAATGCAGGGAGCACCCCCTTGCCGGCTTTATCAAATAATGAGACGAGTTGATCATACGAAGCTGAGATCAACTCATCGAGTGTATCGGCTTGGCTTGGGAGTGCTGCATACGCAGCTTCACGGTCCCATTTTAGACAAGGGACAGCGCTCCCGTCCTCGACGGCGACCAGGCTAAAAGAGATACTGCTCTCGAAGCCTTTTGGCACGCGTTGACGTGCTGAATTTTCATTGAGCCATGTATCTCGGGCGAAGGCGGCCAAAAGATCGCGAAAGGCTGGGAGATCCGACAGCACGTCTAAGGGAAGCCGCCCGCCTTCAAAGCGAGTGCCGACATACCTTAGCTTAATGAGGCTTGGCGCGTCCGTCATGTTTCCCTCAGCCCACGTAGGCTGCAGAGGTCCGTTTGCCAATCGCTAACTGGTCGCACCTCGCTCCCCGCCGACCGTGTGATGAGCGCTCTTTATGATGGGTTCACAAAGACGCACCATTCCTAGGTTTGGTTAACTGCGCAACCCCCCACCCCGCCCCGATGAGCGGGACGCACACTTATCCTTCAGCCACCCTCGCTCAAACGCTACCGCACGGCACTCTGCGCGTTCCTCAGGCTCATATCCTGAAAGCGCGTCAGGCCCCGCATCGCGGCGTGCGGTCCGGCAGCGCTCTAGCGCGGCCCCTTCACGCTCGGGTCGGTGTTGCCGTAGTTGGGCGTGCCGTAAGACGGATCGTTCTGCGCCGCGGTCGCTGCCTTCAGCGACTGCTGGTCATCATCGACGTTGCTGCCGATGCCTTGGGCAAGCAGCGATGGCGAATAGCCGCCGTCGTTCTTCACGCAGATGATTTCGGTGTACCAGTTGGGGCCGCGAGTGTCGCCGTTGTGCTCAACCAACTCGCAGCGATAGATACCGTCCGCAGCGATGCCAAGAATGCCGTTATTGGATAGATTTTGGTTGTTCACTTCAGCGAGATAGGCGGGGCTCACCGCGGCTCGCGTGATGCTCGCTTCATTTATCTGCACTTTCACGCCCGGATAGAGCTTCCGGTTCATAAGGCAGCGCGCGACCACGCCGTCTAGCGTCTGTTCCGCCAGTCCGATTAGCCCGGTCGTGGAATTCAGTACGTAGGTTTCACCCTTGAGGGCGTTCCCGTTCTTGACGACGTGGATCCGGTCGTCTTGTATCCACCATCGAGCGCCGGTCGCGAAGCACACCTCACGCAACAGGCTTTTAGCGTCGCCTAAATAGGAGAAGCCACGGGCAAACTTACGCTCGCTCAGCTTGTCGATCTGTCCAGGCTTTACCCCGAACTCCTTCATAGCCTCTACCGCCATCTGCACCCGATCGTTGTGAGTGTGACCAGCGGATAGGGATTTGTTCGCTACGGCGAAGTTTCGTGCCTTCTCGGCAGATGTCGCAATGACGTGCGTGGCTACGTCCGTGATGTTCTCTCGGAAGGTGCGGACCTGAAGGATTTGGCCTCGAAATAGGGGGCCGCAATCGCTTTCGTAACCAGCCTCAAGCGTAATTTCTTTGTATTCTTCCCGGATTGATTGAATAGTCTCTTTCTTGAGATTGTAAATATACAGATTTATCATCCACGGTGAAGACGTGGTGTCCTGATGCGTATCAAACCTGATACGCAGCTCTGATGCTTCAAGCTTCTTGCCATTGCCGCCGAAGCTGACTTTAGCCGCTCGCAAATACTGCTCACTCATAGCGCCGCCCTCAGCCGATAGCATTCTGGATGTTGCGCAGGTTGATGGCTGATGAGCGGTTCATGGCCCGCTCAGTCTGCCGGCCGGCCGCAACAGGATCGCCCCCGGCATCAATCTTAACGGTCGTGTTGTTGTTCTGAACGACGCTGTTCGTATTGCCGTTGTTGTTCGTGGTCGTGTTGGCGCCCATAGGCGCGGCGGGAGCAGTGAGCTTGTTGACGTCGAACCCACCTTGGCCTGGGCTGAAAGCGCTCGGCGGCTTCGGCAGGTTGAGCGGAACGACGCCGGGCCGCTCTCGGGTAAGGTGTCCGTCCGATCCACGGACGTACCAGTTCATGCCGTCATAAAACCGATCGTTGCCGTGCCAGCCCGAAGCGGGCCGCTTGGAGGAAGTGGGGGCTTCCGGCCCCGCCTCCATCGCACTACGCACCGCGCCCGATCGATCATTCGCGAACCGCGGCGCCTCAAATGTCCTAGTGATCGTCATAGCATCGGCCGAGACGTTGCCGCTTCCCTGGCCCATGAGGACGCGACGTGTCGCAGGGTAATGCTTGCTCATTGCCTCCACGGCCATGTAGCGCATCTGCCCTTCGGCAGAGTTCTTCGCGTACCCGTTCGCGGCAAGCCAGTTCAGCATGAGCGTGCGGCGCTGCCGTCCGGCTCCGCCAGGATCGCGAGCGCCATAGATGCCATATCCGGTCCCGTGGTCGTGGACCGTGTTCGGGTTGAGCCCGCTTTCCATGTACGCTTGCCCGACGAGGTGGGCGGCGGCTTGGCGGAGATTGCCTTCGGGCACGCCCTCGCGCCGAAGCTGTTCCATCGCGTAACCCATCATCTCGCCCATGCGAGCGCGGCCGGCGGTCCCCACGCCGTTTCCCCGCGGGGTCGTGCCGCTACCAGCCGCCGCGCCCGGCGCACCTCCGGCGCCCGCCTCGCCAGCGTTCGCCACGCCACCAGAGAACACGCGCTTGACGCCGTTCCATCCCCTTTTCGCCCAGCCCGGCACCCACGATCCGGTTTCGTTCGGACCATTGCCAAGAATGCCAGTAACGGCCTGACCGATCGGCTTGTTAGATTTCTGACCGAAATCATCAAGCCACATTATAAATTTGACAACTTTCTCTAGTGCGCTGACTAGCTTCAATGTTTTGTCTAAAGTTTCATCCCACATCTTAAGCCAACGGCCGTCCTTTATCATATCGGCCGCAATATCGGTGAATTTGATAAGCTCCTTGCCAAGCCACTCGACGGCTTCCGTAATCTTCTTGAAAATCAATTCGACCTTTTCAGGGTTCGACTTGATCCAATCCGTGATAGCAGTGGCGACCCTCTCAATAGCAGGCGCCAGGAAGGTCAACAGCTTGTCGGCGGCTACGGTCCCGATCATCGAAAGCGATCGGAGGCTAGTCGCCATCTTATTGTGCGACTCTGCCGCCCGATCGTTGTTCAGGCCCATCATGCGAGCCGTTTGATCGTATTCCTCGCGGTATTTTTTGATTTCGTCCCGGCTCTTGGACAGCAACAGGAACTGATGCTCGTCAATCCCGAGGATGCTGGCAAGCTGCGCCCCGGCAAAATGCGGATTGCGCGCCCGGATCTTCTCGACGGACTCTAGCAGAACGTCGAGGGTATCCCTCGCCTTGCCGCCGACTTCGGTAGCGACACCCAAGGACCGCACGAACCCGCCGACGCCAGGGTTCGTGCGCATCGCACGCGCGAAGTTCTCGACGGCGGCGGATGCCTCGCCGCCAGTGCCGCCGACCTGTGTAAAGGCGTAGGAGAGAGCGCGGATGTTCTGAACGGATGCGCCAGTCCTGCGGCTGGCAAAATAAAGCTTGTCGAAGCCTTCGGACATGCTGAAAAGGTTTTTGGCGACAGCAACAGCCGCCCCCTCAATCGCCGAAGCGAGCAAGTTGGCTTGAGTGACGGCGCTTTTAACTGCCGACTGAAACTTTTTCTGGCTGGCATCGTCAATCTTGAAGCCAAGAGAGACCAGAAACCCCTTCAGAACGTCGTCAGCCATCGATGTTGTTTCCTTCGTTCAGTAGAGCATCCATGTTGCGGCAGGCAATGCGCAAGGTTTGCTCGATTACTTCCAGCATATCGCCGAAAAACGGCGCGAATGTCTCGGGATCAGTCACGCGGAGCGTGCAAATCAGCGTGTCGGGAAGGGCGTCGCGCCGGAAGATAACCGCCCACGTCTGACAGCCATCGGTCGCGATTACCTGTGCCGTGACGATCTGCGCGGTTCCGATCGTCGTATAGACGGTCTGGTCGCCCAAATTGATATCGGCAATGCGTCGGATCGGCAGATGTACGATATCGCCCATGGATGCCCTATTGAAGAATTTGCCGGCCACCGGCCCATGCAGAACCGCGCCGGCTGTCGTCGTTACTTCCGGCGCCACTGAACGACTTGGCGCCATCGACGGCCCTGACGGCGCCGATCGGGTTGGCCTCACTCCCCGATGCGGGGGAGCGGGCAATTCGGATCGTCCAGAAGGCCCCGCATGGCGTCTTCCCAGGCGAGTTGTTCGGCCGTCGCCGGCACCTCGTTGGACCGCTCGAAGAACGTCGATCGGCCAACGTCGTCCGCCTCGCTCAGCAAGGCGCGCTCGCCCGGCCCGATGCTCGGGCCGGTGTGCTCGCTCCGCAGGACGTTCAGGACGCGGCCGATCCCCAGAAGCTCGGCCCGGAGCACCTTCGCCCGGTCGATCAGGCCGGGAAGGGCTTCTTGCATGACGGCGGCCCGCGCCTCGCGGACACTCTGGTCCGCCCACCGTAGGCGGTCGCTTGCGCGGTCCAGGGCGGCCCGGAGGCTGTCGCGGGCAACGGCGAGCTGGTCGCGCTCCCGGCGGGCGTCCTCGACCCGCGCACGGGCCTCCACGATCGGGGCCTGGATATCGACCGTCTCGCCCCGGAGCGTCGCGGCTACCACATCGGCTTCCGGCATCGGCCGGGCTTCCGCGAGGGCGTCTTGCGCCTCGACAAGGGCGAGGGTCGCCGCGCTGTGTCGCCCCTCGACTTCGTTCAGGGCCCTAAGGGCGTCGTCGCGAGACTGCCGCGCAGCGGTGCGGCGTTCGATCTGTTCGGCGAGGGCGGCGCGCGACGGATCGCGCGAGGCCTCTTGCCTGACCTTCGGCAGAGCCATGACGCTCACCCCTGCCGGTACATGTGCGGGAAGGCCTTGGCGATTTCGGCCGCATCGGCGGCGCTGGCCGCGTAGGTCTGAGCACGGCCCTTGCGGACGCCGTGCCGGGCCCGCGCGTCGAGCGCCAGCCAGTTGCGTTGGTCTCGCAGTCGGGCATCCGAGGCCAGGTTCTCGGCGCGGCCCTCGCCGGCAAGCTGCGCATCGAGTTCGGCGAGATCGCTCTCGGACAGCTTGGACATCAGGAATTTGAGGATGGTTTCGACTTCGGTCGGACCCATGTCGTTCGCTCCATTGTAGTGCGAGGCGTTTTGCTTGCTTCGTGTCGGGAGATGTTTCGTCGCAGACAGGATCTGGGCGTCGCTGATGCCGTAGCTCGCCAGCAAATCGGCCTGTTGCTGCCAGTCCGTCGGATCTGCGACAGCGAGGGCGGCGTCGGCGACGACCACATCCGGCCCGGCTCGGCCCTTCGGTACGAGGGCGACGTGATTGCCTGACAGGTTCGTCATTCGGCCGTCGAAGCGAACGCCCTGGTATGTCCCGGGCGTCATCACGGGGGTGTAACGGTAGCTCGCCGAGATCTCCCGGGCCGTGCCGTCGTTGATCCCGTCGATCGCCGGCCGGGACCAGCACGACAGATCCATCTTGAGGTACGGAGGCACCCACCTGGCGCCGCTCACCGATCCGACGGTGCGGGCATGTGATCAGCCCCCACGGGGTGGCCCGAGTGGAATGTTAGTGAACCGTGGGCCTTTCCACCACGGGTAGCTTGGCCGGCGGAGCCGGTCGGGCGAGCGCAGCCGGCCAAGCGGTTAAAGCTGGCACGA
>NZ_JAZFXT010000012.1:0-113161 GCF_036448855.1 Methylobacterium ajmalii | reverse complement strand
AGAGCGGGGTGATCAGAACCCGATCCCATCTCGAACTCGGCCGTTAACCGCCCCAGCGCCTATGGTACTGTGTCTCAAGACACGGGAGAGTCGGTCACCGCCAGACCTGCCAAGCACGTCACACGTTCCCTCCTTGCGAAAACACCCTGGCGCGGGGTGGAGCAGCCCGGTAGCTCGTCAGGCTCATAACCTGAAGGTCACAGGTTCAAATCCTGTCCCCGCAACCAAACCACACGAAAAACCCCGCTCGGCGTCGCCGGCGGGGTTTTTCGTCGTTCGGATCATGCGATTTGCCGGCACCGACCCGGCCTGGCTCGCCGCCACGCCGTTGAGGGTTTTCAAATCCGGATGGTGGACGCGCCCCGTCGATGGTGACCGACTCCGGGCGCAGCGCGGCGGGGGGGCCTTCCGTTCTCGTCACTCTCGTCTTTCACGGCGGCGTCGCGCCGTGCGGCGTCCGCTCGGCGGGGGCGCAGATGCCACGCAGGGCGGTCCACGCGTCGGACGGCAGGATTTGTCGCCCGGCTGCGCCGGGACCGGCGAGTGCACGGATCGTGGTGGCGCGCTCGGCGGTGAGGGGGTGGCTGCGCAGGAGGTCGAGGTTCCCGCGCGGCCCGTCATCGGCGGCGATGCGCTCGAGGATGTCGGCCAGGGCGGCGGCGTTGCCGCCCGCGCGCGTCATCAGATCGACCGCGTAGGCGTCGGCCGCCCGCTCGGCCTCGCGGCTGTAGCCCGCCGAGAGCACCGCCTCGCCGACCGCCACGATCACCGTCGAGCCGGTGAGGTCGCCGAGTACGAGACTCAGCAGGAACGACGTGCCGGAGGCCCGGATCAGGGCGCGGGTCGGATCGCGTGCCCGGACATGGCCGAGCTCGTGGGCGAGCACCGCCGCGACCTCGTCGGGCGATCTCGCCCGCGCGATCAGGCCCGAGAGGAGCATCACCCGGGCGCCCGGCAGCGCGAGGGCGTTCGCCATGTCGTGGCGGCGCACGTTCACCGCGAGGTCCGCCGGCAGCGATTCGTCGGGGCGCCGCACTGCGACGAGCCGGGCGACGAGGCGGTCGAGGGCGGCGCGCCCGGCCTCTCCGGTGCAGGACGGCGGATGTCCCAGGACGCGCAACACCTGCGGCTCGACCACGGCGCCGAGACGCGCCTCGACGGCATCCGGCACCAGCGGGACCAGCAGGCGTGCCACGTACGGCACGCCGAAAAGCGCGACGAGCAGGACCGAGATCCCGGCGGCGACCGACCACAGCACGAGGCGCGCGGTGCCGCCCGCTCCCTCCCGCCGATGCAGATCCGGGCAGCGCTCCGCCAGGGCGGCGGCGAGCGCCGCATCCGCGAACTCGACCCGGTCCGGCGCGTGGCCTGGGCCGACCCGCATCAGCGGCGGCGGCGCATCCGCCGCCCGGAGGTCGAGCGGGTCCCAGTTCTTCGCGACGGCGCCGCCCGTGATCCGGAACCGCTCGTCGAGCCGCAGGCGCACCGGGTGCGGGCGCGCGCTGAGGCCGTCGAAGTAGCGGCCCTCGGCCTCGACGGGGGAGGTCTGCGGCAGCGGGTGTCCCACCGCTCAGAAGCCGATCTGGAGGGCGCCGCCGACGTCGAGCGCGTCGGCGAGGCCCTCCTGCAGGCCGCTGCCGGCACCCCGGGCCGAGGCGAGGATCGCCGCGAGCTCGTCCGGGTCGACGACCGTCAGGCTCGTCGCGACCGCGGCCCAGAGCCGGGCCTGCACCAGGCGGACATAGAGCACCGCCAACAGGGGCGCACCGCCGAGATAGGCCAGGACGACGGCCCAGTGGACCACGCCGATTCCCGCCTGCTGCGCGGCCAGGGTCAGGAGGCCGACCCCGAGGCCCAGTGCGAGCAGGAGGCCGACGAGCGCCGCCGCGTAGCGAAGATAGGCCGCGTAGAAGGTTCGGGCCCGCAGGGTCGAGGCGAGACGCACGCCGCCGAGGCGCAGGGCGTTCGCGAAAGCCCGGGCCTCGCGGGCGCGGTAGTACGGAAACAGCAGGAATGCTGCTACGAGGCAGACCGGGGCGGCGACGAACAGGGCGTTCGCGAGGTGGCCGATCGTCGCGCCCGCATAGGCCGGGTTGAGGATCGTCTCGCCCGCCTTGCCGCCGGGCTTCGGCACCATCAGGTCGGCCGGCAGAGAGAAGTCGGAGGCGACCAGCAGCGCGACGCCGAGCCCGATCGGTATCCCGAGACCGACGACATACAGCAGCAGCCACGGCCCCAGCACGCCGCGGCCGCGCGCCATCGAGCTCAGCCGGCTCGTACCGACCAGGGTGTGGCCGACGCGATAGCGCTCCTGGCTCGCGCGCATGAACGGGAAGGCGAGCCCGAAGCTCAGGTAGACGAGGAGCCACCAGCCCGCCGCCCGGGCCGCATAGACGAGGGCCGACCCGTCCTGGCCGAGCCGGATGCCGCGCCACAGCGTGCGCATCGCCCGGTAGCGGCGCCCGCGATAGAGCGCGTATTGCCCGAGCACGAACAGGGTGACGAAGGAGATCACGACCGAGAGCGGGGCCAGCGCCGGGACCGCGAGCGAGATCGCGAACAGGCCGAGATAGATCGGCACCAGAAGTGCCAGCGCCACCAGGAAGCCGAGAAAAAGCTCCTTGCCGGTGCCGGTATACTCGGCCGGCGACCCGTCGACGGCGGTGCGGCTCCAGAAGTAGCGCCGCAGGTCGGTGACGTACCAGAAGCGGTAGATCCCGAAGGTCACGAGCGAGAGCAGGACGCCCTTGAGGGCGAGCCGGGTCAGGCCGCCGAGCCGCGTGTCGAAGGTCACGGGCGCACCCCGCGGCGCAGGGCTTCGGCTCGCTTCGATCATGGTTGGGGTCATCCTGCCTCCCGGCGCCACGGACACTGGCGTGTGCCGTATCTTACGCAAGGAGAGGTGAAACGCCAGGGAAGGTTGTTGTTCGTCTCGACGTGTTCACGCCAGAGTCGCACGACTCGTCGCGTACCCACGGACGCGCACCCACGGGCGGAGCCGGATCACCGGCCCCGCCACCGGAGGACCGAGCGGCTCAGCCGGCCGCCTCACGCTCGGCGAACACCGCCTTGGCGGCGAACAGGCCGTTCAGCGCCGCCGGGAATCCGGCATAGACCGCCATCTGCATGAGAATCTCGACGATCTCCTCGCGCGAGAGACCGACGTTCAGTCCCGCCGCGATGTGCACCTTGAGTTGCGGGGTCGCGTTGCCCATCGCGGTCAGCGCCGCGATGGTGGCGATCTCGCGGGCGCGCAGGTCGAGGCCGGGGCGGCTGTAGATGTCGCCGAACGGGAACTCGAGCAGGTAGGTCGCGAAATCCGGGGCGATGTCGGCGAGCGAGGCGACGACCGCCTCTCCGGCATGGCCGTCGATCTCAGCGATGGCCCGGCGTCCGCGTTCCAGCCGGCTGTCGCCGGCCCGATGGTCCTGTGTCATGCGCCTGCATCCTCTCGTCGGTGCCGGCATAGCCGGCGATCTTGGTGTCGAGGACGAGAAGGCAATCCTGCAGCTCGGCGACGTGCGCGCGGACGCGCGCGCGGTGCCGTTCCAGCATCTCGCGGCGCTCCGCCTGCGTGGTGGGGCCGTCGTTTCGCAGGGCCGCGTAGCGCACCATCTCCCGGATCGGCATCCCGGTCGTCTTGAGACGGTCCAGGAAGGCGATCCAGGTCAGGATCGATGCGTCGTAGTCACGGTGGCTCGACCGGTTCCGGTCGGCGTAGGGGAGCAGCCCGATCCGCTCGTAGTAGCGGAGGGTGTGGGCGGTCAGTCCCGAACGCGCGGCCAGTTCCCCGATCCTCATGCGCACCTTCTCGCCACGACGCATCCGAGGCTAGGGGTTCGAGCGCGCTCGAAGTCAAGCGGCGGGCGGGTGGTGCGAGTCCGGCTTCACGTCCCGGCGGGAGCGTGACCGGGAGCGTGCCCTTCGCCCGTCTTCTGCGGCCGGATCCGGTACCAGCCGACATAGAGCGCCGGCAGGAAGAACAGGGTCAGGAAGGTCGCCGCGATGATGCCGCCGATCATCGCGTAGGCCATCGGCCCCCAGAAGACCTCGCGGGCGATCGGCACCATGCCGAGGCTCGCGGCGGCCGCGGTGAGCAGGATCGGGCGCATGCGGTGGCAGGTCGCCTCCACCACGGCGTCCCAGGGCGTCATGCCCTCGGCCTCGAACTCGTCGATCTGGGTCACCAGGATCACGGCGTTGCGGATGATGATGCCGATCAGCGCCAGGATGCCGAGGATCGCCACGAAGCCCATCGGGGCGCCCGACGGCAGCAGCGCCGCGACGACGCCGATCAGGCCGAGCGGGGCGACGCTCGAGACGAGGAACAGCTTCTGCACGCTCTGGAGCTGCACCATCAGGAAGAAGGCCATCACCAGCAGCATCACCGGCACCACCGCGGCGATCGGGCCCTGGCCCTTGGCGGCCTCCTCCACGGCGCCGCCGGTCGCGAGGTCGTAGCCGTCGGGCAGCTCCGCGCGGAACTGCGCCACCGCGGGGGCGAGCGCATCGACGACCGTCGGCGGCTGGGTCGCGTCGGTGATCGAGGCGCGCACCGTGATGGTCGGCATCCGGTCCCGGCGCCAGACGATCGGCTGCTCGAGGTCGTAGTGGATCTTGGCGAAGGCGAGCAGCGGCACGGTGGCGCCGCCGGCGGTCGGCACCTGCAGGCTCTGGAGCGTGTCGACGGAGCGGCGCTCAGGCCCCTGCGCCCGGCCGACCACGTCGACGAGGTAGATCGCATCGCGGACCTGGGTGATCGTGGTGCCGCCGACCACGCCGTTGAGGATGCCGGCGATGTCCTGCGAGGTCACGCCGAGCTGGCGCGCCTTGTCCTGCAGGATCTCGACCCGCAGGACCTTGCCGGGCTCGTTCCAGTCGAAGGTCGGCAGGCCGACATGCGGGTTCCGCGCCACCAGGTTGGTGAGCTTGAGCGCCTGCGCGCGCACCACCTGCAGGTCGGGGCCGCTGATCCGGTACTGGATCGGCCGGCCGACCGGGGGGCCGAGGTCGAGGGGATGGATGAACACGTCGGTGCCGACGAAGTCGCGCCGGGCGAGCGCGTTGAGCCGCGCCATGGTGCGGTCCCGGGCCTCCAGCGACACGGTCTCGATCACGATCTGGCCGAAGAAGGCGTTCGAGAGCTGCTGGTCGAGGGGCAGGTAGAAGCGGATCGCGCCCTGGCCGACGTAGGAACTCCAGCGCTTGATCTCGGAGTCGCCCTTCAGGGCCTCCTCGAACCGGTCCATCTGCGTCTTGGTCTCGGCGATGCTGGCGTTCTGCGGCAGGGTCATGTCGACCAGCACCTCGGGCCGGTCGGAGGCCGGGAAGAACTGCTGCTGGACGTGGCCCATGCCGACGACGGCGGCACCCAGCATCCCGACGCAGGCGGCCACGGTGATCCAGCGGAAGCGCATCGCCGGCAGCAGCAGGGCCCGGAACCCGTTGAGCAGGCGGCTCGGCTTCTCGTGGTGGCCCTTCATGGTCTTCGGCAGGATCTTCACGCCGATGAGAGGGGCGAACAGGACCGCCACCACCCAGGAGACGAGGAGCGAGGCCGCGATCACCACGAACAGCGAGTAGGTGTACTCGCCCGCCGCCGAGCCGTTGAAGCCGATCGGCAGGAAGCCCGCCACGGTGACGAGGGTGCCGGTGAGCATCGGGAAGGCGGTCGAGGTGTAGGCGAAGGTCGCGGCCTTGTGCAGGCTGTCGCCGGCCTCCAGCCGCGACACCATCATCTCGACGGTGATCATCGCGTCGTCGACGAGGAGGCCGAGCGCGATGATGAGGGCGCCGAGCGAGATGCGCTGCAGCGTGACCCCCATCACCTCCATGACGACGAACACGATGGCGAGCACCAGCGGGATCGAGAACGACACCACGAGGCCGGCCCGCATCCCGAGGCTCAGGAACGAGACCACGAGCACGATCACCACCGCCTCGACCAGCGCCTTGGTGAAGCCGCCGACCGCCTCTTCGACGATTCTGGGCTGGTCCGAGACGAGGTGGATGCCGACGCCGACGGGGAGCTCGGCCTCGACCTGGCGCATGCGGGACTTCAGGGCTTCGCCGAACTCGAGCAGGTTGCCGCTCTGCTGCATGGCGATGGCGAGCCCGATCGCCGGCCGGCCGTTGTAGCGGAAGAGCGCCTCGGGCGGATCGGTGTAGCCGCGCTCGATCTCGGCCACGTCCGAGAGGCGGAAGAAGCGGTCGTTGACCCGCAGGTTGATCGCCTTCAGGCTGTTCTCGTCGGTGAACTGCCCGCCGACCCGCACCGAGACCCGCTCCGGCCCGGCCTGGATCACGCCCGAGGGCGCCACCGCGTTCTGGGCCTGCAGGGTCTTGATCAGCGATTGCACGTCGACGCCGAGGCCCGCGAGCTTGCGGGTCGAGAAGCCGAGATAGATCACCTCGTTCTGGGCGCCGATGATCTGGGTCTTGCCGATGCTCGGCACCTTGATGATCCGGGTGCGCACCGTCTCGACGTAGTCGCGCAGCTGGCGCATCGAGAGCCCGTCGGCCGTGAAGGCGTAGACGTTGCCGTAGACGTCGCCGAACTCGTCGTTGAAGAACGGGCCCTGCATGCCTTGCGGGAAGGTGCCCTTGATGTCGCCGAGCCGCTTGCGGACCTGGTAGAACAGCCACGGGATCGTCTGCGGCGGGGTGGTGTCGCGCAGGTTCACGAACACCGTCGCCTGGCCCGGCGTGGTGTAGCTCTTGGTGTAGTCGACCGCGCCGATCTGCTGCAGCTCCTTCTCGATCCGGTCGGTGACCTGGTCGAGGGTGTCGCTGATCGTGGCGCCGGGCCACACCGCCTGCACCACCATGGTCTTGATCGCGAAGGCGGGGTCTTCCTCGCGGCCGAGCTTGCGATAGGACATCGCGCCGGCGACGATCGCCACCGCCATCAGGAACCAGACGAAGGAGCGGTGCGACAGCGCCCATTCGGAGAGGTTGAACGACTTCATCGGGCGCGGCCTCGCGCTGAAAGGGGTCTGGAAGGCGGGCCGGGTCGGGCCGCGCGCGAAAAAAATCAGGGAGCGGTCAGAGGCCCGAGGCGGTCAGGCGCACCGCCTGCCCGTCCTTCAGGCTGTGGACGCCCGCCACCACCACGGTCTCGCCGGCCTTGAGGCCGTCGCTCAAGGTCACCGCATCGTCGTCGTGGTGCGCGGTGTCGGAGACCGGGACCACCGCGACCTCGCGGCGGGCGACCGACTTGCCGTCCGGCGCGACCACCCAGACGCTGGTGCGGCTCTCCTCCCGCAGCAGGGCGGTGGCCGGCAGGGTGATGCGCGGCGGGGTGGCACGGGCCAAGGCCACCGTGATGGTGGTGCCCAGCCGGAACGCCTCCGGGGGCGCCGTGAGGGTCATGCGCACCCGGCGCGTGCGGGTCGCGGGGTCGGCCAGCGGCCCGATCTCGCGCACCCGGCCCTTGGCGGTGATGGTCGGGGCGGCCTGGAGCGTCACGGTGAACTCGGTGCCGGCCTTGATGCCGGCCATCAGCCCGTCCGGAATGTCGACCACCGCCTCGCGGATGTCGGGGCGGGCGAGCGTCACCACGACCTGGCCGGCGCTCACCACCTGGCCGACCTCGGCGCTCCAGGCGGTCACCACCCCGTCGACATCGGCCTTCAGGGTGGCGTAGCCGAGCTCGTCGGTCGCCTTCTGGAGGGCGGCCTTGGCCTGGGCCAGGCGCGCCGCGGCGGTGTCGCGGGTGGCGACCGCCGCGTCGAGGGCGGCCTGGGTGACGTTGCCGCCGTCGAACAGGGTGCGCTGGCGTCCCTCGACGGCGTTGGCGTTGGCGAGCTGCGCCTCGGCGTCGGTGACGTCGGCCCGGGCCCGGGTGACGGCGAATTGCAGCACGGTGGGATCGAGGGCGGCGAGGCGCGCGCCCTTGGGCACGAGGTCGCCGACATAGACGTCGCGGGCGACCATCCGGCCCGGCACCCGGAACCCGGCCTGGGTCTGGTAACGCGGCTCGACCGTGCCGGCGAAGGGCCCGAAGGTCTCGGCGGTGCGGATCTCGACCTTCGTGGTCAGCACCGGGCGCACCGGCGGCGGCGCCTCGGCCTTCTTCTCCTGGCAGGCGGCGAGGAGGACGAGGACTGCGAGGGCGGGGACGTGCTTCACTTCCCGTCCTCCCCGACCACCGCGACCGCCTGGCCGGGGCGCAGGAGCTGGATCCCGGCGGTCACCACCCGCTCGCCCGGCGCGACGCCGTCCGACAGCACGATGGCCGAGCCGGCGTAGCGGTCGATCGTGACGGTCTTCGGCGCGACGGTGCCGCTGCCCGGATCGAGCACCCAGACCGCCGGCTGGTCCTGCCAGCGAAACAGCGCGCTCCAGGGCAGGCTGATCGCCTGCCGGGCGCGGAAGCGGCCGAGGCCCGCCACCGTCGACCCGAGCGACATCTCGGGCGGTACGGCCGAGAGGCCGATCTTCACCCGCACGCCGCCCGAGGACGGATCGACCGCCGGCGAGATCTCCCGGACCGTCCCGGTGGTGCGCACCCGCGGATCGGACAGGAGGATGATGTCGACGGTCTTGCCCTCCGGCGGCTCGGCGAGCAGCGTCTCGGAGACGATGAACACCGCGTCCCGCGGCCCGTCCTGGGCGAGCGTGAACACGGTCTGGCCCGACTGGACCACCTGGCCTGCCTCGGCGTTGCGCGCCGTGATCATGCCGGCGACCCCGGTCTTCAGCTCGGTGTAGGAGAATTGCTCGCGGGCGTTGCCCAAAGCCGCCTTGGCGGATTCGACGGAGGCCTGGGTGGTGCGCAGGGTCTGCTCGGCCTGGTCGTAGGCGGTGCGGGTGGTGTAGCCGCTGCGCATCAGGGATTGCTGGCGCTCGAAGCCGACCTTGGCCTGGGTCAAGAGCGCCTCGGCCGAGGCGAGCGCGGCTTGCGCGGTGTCGACGTTGACCTGCTGCTCCTGCGGCTCGAGCCGGGCCAGCACCTGGTCGGCGGTGACGTGCTCGCCGACCTCGACCAGGCGCTCCTGGATCTTGCCGCTGACCCGGAACGCGATGTTGCTCAGGAACTTGGCCTGGATGTCGCCGGTCAGCACGACCTCGGCCGAGACCGGGGCGAGCGCCGCGGTGACCACCCGGACCTCGGCAAGCGCGCCTGCAGGTTTCGCGTCCTGCGCCGCGGCCGGCTTCGCCTCGTCCTTGGCCGTCGGGGCGGGCGCGTCGGCGCGGGCCTGGCCGGCGAGGGTTTGCCCACCGAGAATCTGCCCTGCAAGGAGCAGGGCGGTGACCACGGCCGAGCGGTGGAGGCCCCGGAGGGTCGGGCTGGATCTCATGGTCGTCGAGCGTACCGGTTCGGCGTGGGACGGGAAGCCCCGAAGGACAGCACGGGCGGGGGGTGGATGTGAAGGAGCGGCCGCGAGGGGGCGGGTGCGGCCGCTCCTTCCAGATGCGGCGGACCGCCCGCGAGGGGAGGCGTCGCCGCATCTGTGGGTGAGGCCCCGGCGACGGACCGGGGCGAAGGCGAAAGGACGTGCCGGCTCAGAGCCGGCCCTGCTCGACCACGCAGGTCGTGCAGGGCGCCGCCACCGGATCGACGCGGGTCCAGGCGAGCAGCCCGGCCCAGCCGGCGATGGCGACGAGCACCAGGGCGAGCGCCGGCACGGCGCCGCGCCGGGGCAGCAGCGGATGCGCGCGGGAGGACGCGGGAGCGTGCAGGTCGAGGCCGTTGGCCAGGCGGGTGAACCCGGGCCAGGTCGGTTGGGTTGGACGAGACCGGCGGATCTGGGACGGGCACATCACCGTGCGGGCCATGGCGCGCTCCTTGAAGGCGACCCCTGTCTCGTACTAATAACTGACCAGGCAGTCAATAAGGGTACGAGATGGCAGTGGCGGGACAGCGCCGGCGGCGCAAGGAGGAGCGGCCCGGCGAGATCGTGGAGGCGGCGTTCGAGGAATTCGCCCGCAGCGGCTTCATGGCGACCAAGCTCGACGACGTGGCGGCCCGCGCCGGCATCACCAAGGGCACGATCTACCTGTACTTCCCGAGCAAGGAGGACCTGTTCCTTGCCACGATGCACGAGATGAGCCGTCCCTCGCGCGAGCACCTGGCGGCCCTCACCGCCGCCCCGCAGGGCTCCGCCATGGCGATCCTGCGCACCCACTTCGCCTTCGAATACGCGCAGATGGTCGAGGACCGGCGCACCCGGGAGATCATCCGGATGCTGCTCGCGGAGGTCAGCCGCTTCCCCGACCTCGCCGATCGCTGGCGCGCCGAGGTGATCGGCCCGGAGGTGGAGGCCCTGCGCCGGGTCGTCCGCTACGGGGTCGAGCGGGGCGAGTTCCGGCCTTCCGCCGCCGAGCAATTCCCCCACCTGCTCTTCGCCCCCGTCATCATGGCCTGTACCTGGCGGCTGATGTTCGGCGACGACCACGCCCTCGACGGGCCGGCCTACCTGGACGGGCATCTCGACCTGCTGGAGCGGGGGCTGATGTGCGGTTCCCGCCCGAACCCTCCCCCCTCTGCGGAGGAGGGTGCCCCGCGGAGCGGGACGGGAGAGGGGACGACGCTTCCGGAGGGGTCGCGACCATGATGAAGGGCACCTAATCCTGAAGTGTCGCGCTGCCCCTCTCCCGGCCCCCTCCGGGTGCCACCCTCCCCCGCAGAGAGGGGAGGATTCGGGCGCGGTCCTTCGTATTTCGGAGCCCGTCCCCCACCGCCCCGCTCCCGCCGCAATGCGGCGGGACCAGTGCGCCACCGGGGGCGCGACGCGCTTCACCACCGCTTCACCACGACGGGCGAGCGTCGCCGAAGGACATCGTCATGCTGCGCCCGTCCCGTCTCCTCGTCGGCCTCCTGCCTGCCGCCCTCGCCGCGGCGACGCCGGCTCTCGCGCATCCGCACGTCTGGATCGCCACCCGGGCCGAGCTCGATTACGGGCCCGACGGGGTCCTGCGGGCGGTGCGCCACGCCTGGACCTTCGATCCGACCTATTCCGCCTTCGCGATCCAGGGGCTGGGCCAATCGATGACCGGGCCGGTCAACCCGGCCGCACTCGCCGCGCTTGCCCGGGACAACGCCGAGAACCTCGCCGACAACGCCTACTTCACGGTGCTGAAGGTCAACGGCCGCAAGGTCGATCTCGGCGCCGCCGCCGAACCGGCGATGACCTTCTCGGACGGGCAGCTGACCCTGCGCTTCACCCTGCCGCTCAAGACGCCGGTCGCCGGCACGGCCTCGCTCGAGGTCTACGACCCGACCTACTTCGTCGCCTTCAGCCTCGCCGAGGGCGGCGAGGTCGCGACGCTGGTCGGCGCGCCGGCCGCCTGCCGCGTCACCGCGCACCGGCCCAAGACTACCGCGCCCGCGCCCGCCGCCACCGGCATGTCGGAGGCCTTCTTCGAGGCGATCACCGCCGCCTCGACCTACGGCGTGCAGTTCGCCAACCGGATCGTCGTCGCGTGCTGACCCGCGCCCTTCCCCTCGCTCTCCCCTCCCGCGGAATCCAGCGCCTGCTGCTGGCTGCCCTCGCGGTCCTCGCCGCCGCCGCCCTGCTGGCGGTCCTGCTCGGGCTGCTCGCTCCCGGCTTCCGGGCGCCGCCGCGCTCGCCTTTCGGCATCGGCTTTCGCGAGGCGAGCCCGAACGGCGCCACGAGCCTCGGCGCCTGGCTGCTCGCCATGCAGGCCGGCTTCTCGCGGGCGCTCCAGGCCGCGGTTTCGGCGGTCAAGGACGGCCGGGACGGGGCCCCGACCCTCGTCGGTCTCGGTTTCGCCTACGGGGTGCTGCATGCCGCTGGGCCCGGCCACGGCAAGGCGGTGATCGCCGGCTACCTGATGGCCGGCGAGCGCGCCCTGAAGCGCGGCTTCACCTTGAGCCTGCTGGCGGCCCTGCTCCAGGCGGTCGTCGCCCTGGCGCTGGTCGGCGGC
This sequence comes from Methylobacterium ajmalii, assembly GCF_036448855.1. Classification (NCBI taxonomy): domain Bacteria; kingdom Pseudomonadati; phylum Pseudomonadota; class Alphaproteobacteria; order Hyphomicrobiales; family Methylobacteriaceae; genus Methylobacterium; species Methylobacterium ajmalii. The sequence goes on along the minus strand of NZ_JAZFXT010000012.1, from coordinate 101,269 downwards.
GGCGCGGTGGTGCTGCGCCTCACCGCCGCCGGCCTCAACCAGGCCGGCACGGTGATCGAGACCGCGGGCTTTGCCTGCGTGGCGGTGCTCGGGGCCGCGGTGACCTGGCGCAAGGCCGGGCAGCTCGCGCGCCTCCTCAACCGCGAGGCGGGGCCGGCCTGCGGGCCGGGCTGCGGCCATGCCGGCCTTGCCGACGGAACCAGGGTCGAGCGGCTGGCGGGCTGGCGCGAGCAGGCCGGCGTGGTGCTGGCCGCCGGGACCCGCCCCTGCGCCGGGGCGATCCTGGTGCTGGTCTTCGCCCTGTCGCAGGGCATCCTGTGGGCGGGTGTCGCCGCGACCCTGGCGATGGCGCTCGGCACCGCGATCACCACCGGAATCCTGGCGGCGCTCGCAGTCTTCGCCAAGGCGCTCGCCCTGCGGCTCGCCGGGGGGCGCGGCCAGGGCGGGGCGATCGCGGTCGGCGTGCTCGAATTGTGGGCCGCCGCCTTCGTGCTGGTGCTGGGCGCCGGCCTTCTCTCGGGCTGGGCCGCGACGGCGTTCTGATCGGGCAACCCCGATTGTACCACCCGATCGGGCGACTTCAGGCGACCTGGGCGACCCGCCGTCGCGGGCTCGCCTCCGCGACGGCCGCGAAGGTGATCTCCTGGCGTTCGCGGGCCACGAAGGCGCCGGGCATCTGGCCCTGCATCTGGACCTCCAGGTCGCGCAGCAGCGAATCGGTGTGCTGCGGGTAGAGGTGCACGATGGCGAGTTTGCCGACGCCGCCGGCCTGACACAGCTCGACGCCCTTCTGCCAGGTCGAGTGTCCCCAGCCGCGGCAGGACGGGTACTCGCCCTGGGTGAACATGCCGTCATAGACCACCAGGTCGGCGCCGCGCACGAAGTCGAGGAGCGCCGGGTCGGGCCAGGGCTCGGAATGCTCGAGGTCGCTGATGTAGCAGGCCGAGCGGCCGGCATGCCGGAAGCGGTAGCCGGTGGCGCCCTGGGGATGCTGCAGCGGGATGGTGTCGACGACCGCCCCGTCCGGGAAGGTCAGGCTCTCGCCGGCCCGGAACCCGTGATGCACGAAGCGGGCGGGGAACATGTCGAGGGTGATCGGGAAGAGCGGCGGCGAGAAGAGCCGGTCGAGGGGCTCGGCGGCGCTCTGCCCGTCGAGGTTGCCGCACCAGGTGTGGATCTCGCGGGAGGGGTCGAGGACCGCCGGCTTCATGAACGGCAGGCCGCCGACATGGTCGAGGTGGAGGTGGCTGAGCAGCAGGTCCACCCGCTGGGGCACCCGGTCGCGGTGGTGGGCACCGAACGCGTTGATGCCGGTGCCGGCATCGATCACGAACAGCCGTTCGCCGCAGCGGACCTCGACGCAGGGCGTATGCCCGCCGAATTCCACGAAATCGGGGCCCGAGGCGCAGGTCGACCCCCTGACGCCCCAGAACCGGAGCGTCAAGCCGGCTTCCATGAGAGGACCCCTCGTTGTCATGCCGGTGACCGTGATGGGGGTTGCAGGGGATGGATGTGCGACAACGCACATGGCGAATGCTCCGGCCGGACAGACCGGCAAGACACGGGTGGGAACTCTACACGAAAGATGTGCAGCACGAACGGTGAGCACAAGACGAAGGTTCCCCCGGACGGCCTAATCTGCCGTTAAGCGAGTGCGGTCCCGCACCGGCTCTGTGGATGACTCGGTCGCCGGGGACGACGCGGCGGCCCGGTCCCCGAACGGCGCGGTCCGCGCGGCATCCGGCGGCCCGCCGGCCCGCACCACGGTGGTGCGCTCGGCCCGCAGCACGACGTCGAAGGGGGCGGCCTCGTCCGGCCGGCACTCGGCCGGCAGGCAGACTACGAGGCCGCGGCCGGCCCGCGCCGCCCGCAGCCGCTCGATGCCCGCCATCACCTCGGGGGCGCCGCGGTCGTCGAGGGCGAGGCCGACCACCAGGATGTCGGGACGGCGCACCAGGCAGCGGGCGAGGTCGATCGCCGCGCGCTCGAACGGCGTGAAGCCGTCGCGGCCGCCGAGCCCGCTCTCCGCCGCCCGCGGGTCGACCTGGCTCGCCAGGCCGAAGCGGTAGACCGTGCGCTCGAGGCCGCGCTCGCGCAGCACCGCCTGCATCAGGGCGCGCACCCGTGCGCCCGCCCCGGCCTCCGCCCCGGCCACGCGGCCGAACAGCAGGTTCTCCTCCAGGCTCGCCGCCGCGGTGACCTTGCCGGGATCGTAGAACTCGACCGAGCCGGTGAGCGAGGCCGGCAGCAGGGCCGCGAAGGTGCGCCGCGCCGCGACGAGGCGCGCCTCCATCGCCTCGTCGATGAGGCCGAAGCGGTGCCGGGTCTCGCTGTAGCGCAGGCACAGGCCGATCAGCCGGGCGCGGTCGCGCTGGCCGGCGGGGCCGCGGCGCCAGCCGGAGGCCTCGGGCTGGCGCGCCACCAGGTCCTCGAAGAAGCCGCGCTCGCGCGCCGGAAACAGCGAGAACGCGTCGAAGAGCGGGTGGTCGTCCGGCAGGTCGGAAAAAATCTCGACGGTGGCCCGGGCGATGGCGAGCCCCATCTCGGTCATCGGCCGGGTCAGGCCTTCGGCCTCCAGCACTGCCCGGGTGAAGGGGTGGCCGGCGAGCCGCGCCTCCGAGAATGCCGAGCCGACCGGGGCGCCGAACAGGATGTTCTCGCCCACCGTCGCCTGGCGGTTGTAGCGGGCGGGGTCGAACGGCTCGATCAGATGGGCGGCGTGGTCGGCGGCGAGCGCCGCCCGCAGGGCGTCCCGGGTCTCGACGATGGCCGCGGCGGTCGTGGCGTCGAGGCGGCGCGGCAGCACGCTGGCCAGCCCGCGCCCGTAGACCAGCCGGTCGAGCCCGGTGACCGACAGCGCCTCGACCAGGCGTTCCTCCAGCTCACCGGCGTTGGGCGTGCTCGCGTCGGGGCTCGATCCGTCGGCGAAGGCGGGGTCGCCGTAGAGGATGTTCTGCAGGAGCGTGCCGCTCATCAGCACCGGCTCGCCGCCCGCATAGGCGATGCGGCGCGCCCGCTCCGCAGGCTCGACCGAGCGCAGGTCGGTGCCCGCATAGGTCACCGCCCCGGCGGTCGGCTCGAGCTGGCCGGCGATCAGGGCGGCCAGCACCCGGCTGCCGCTGCCGCGGTCGCCCAGGATCGCGACGTGGCTCGGCATCGGCAGCGAGAGATCGAGGCCGATCAGGCGCTCGCCCGAGGCCGGATCGTAGGCCGCCACGGTCGAGAGCACGATCGGCCCGCCGTCCGGCAGGGGAGCGGACTGGCTGCGCAGCCGGCGCGGCGCCCGGGCGCGGGCCTCCAGCGAGGCGGCGGCGCGGGCGATCTCCCGGAAGGCCGGCAGGGCGGCGCGGCGCCGCCGGCTCTGGCGCAGGAAGGCCGCCACCGCGCTCGAGGCGATCGCGAGCGCCCCCAGCACTGCCGACAGGCCGCCGGCGCTCACCGGCGCGGCGGGGGCGGGGGCCTGCCACAGGGCGGCCGCCAGCATCACGGTCGGCACCAGCACCGCCAGGGCGAGGGCCGGGGCGCGGGCGCGGGAGAGGTCGTTCTCGGTCTCGGTGAGGGCCCGGCGCGCCCGCTCGGCGACGTGGCCGAGGCGGGCATGCTCGAAGGCGGTGGTGCCGTGGGCCCGCACCGCCGGCAGCCGCCGCACGAGGTCGGTCAGTCCGCGCTCGAGGGCGGCGCCCTCGAGCCGGCGCTGGTCGTCCCGGCGCTCGGTCCGGGCGATGAGGAGCTGGCGGGCGAGCGCCGCGGCGACGAGGCTGATGCCCGCCGCCGCCACGAGACGCGGCGCCACCGCGGCGGCGACCGCCAGCGCCAGGAGCACGCTGCCCGCGGCGAGCGCCGGGACCAGGATGCCGACGGCGAGGAGCCCGTCGGCGGCGCGGATCGCCGCCCCGACCTGGCCGGCGAGCGCCCGGGCGTCGTCCCGGGCGGCCGGCCCGGAGCGCAGGATCGCGTCCTCGGCCACCTCGCGCAGGCGGCGCACCGCCTCGGCCTGCGCCGTCACGCAGAGCCGCGCCACGCCCCAGCCGAGCCCGGCGAGCGCCAGGGCGACGAGGATCAGGGCGCCGAGAGCCCACAGGGTCAGGGCGCTCTCGGGCAGCGGCCAGCCGCCCACCAGCACCAGCCCGTGGCCGCCGAGGCGCTCGGGCAGCGGCACGACGAGGTGCAGGAAGTGGATCGGCCCGCGCCCCGGCTCGGCAAGGGCCAGGAGCTCGTCGACGAGATCGCGCAGGGCGAGCAGCCCGAGCCCGACCAGGGGCGCGCCGAGCCCGAGGGCGACCGCGATGGCGGCGGCGTGCCGGCGCTTGGCGCTGCGCCAGGCGAAGACGATCGGATCGCGGTCCATCAGAGCGGGCGACGGAACCGCGGGGCGGGGGCGCCCGGACGCCGCAGGGCCGGCGCCGGTCCGGAGCGCGGGGGCAGGCCCGGAGGCCGTCTCGCGGTGGTGACCATGGGCCTCCTCGATGCTGCCGGTGGTATGGGCCGCGGGGGCCGGAGCGGTCAAGCCGGGGCCGCCGGCCGCGACCGATTCCGCGCGGGCGGACGCCTCGCGGCGCCGTCCCGTCCGATATCGTCCGGCGATCCACCGACCAGTGCGTGCGCCGCCGCACGTCGTCGCCCGGGGCCGGGATTATCTCGCAGGATCAACCCGGGTGCGAGCCCGCACATCCCCGGAACATCGTCTCCGTCATCGTCCTCGTCGTCGGTGAAACAACGACGGATCGCCGGGAAATACAGTCGGTGACTTGCGGATCGTCTCGCTTCCCCGCGCAAGCGGCGGGAGCGGGGTCCGTACGAGCCGGCGGCGAGCCACCATCCCGACGGATCGCGGCGTTGCCCGCATCCTCCCGTTCCCGCACCTCATTCCCGCACAAGGACACCTCGTGGACAGCAGCATCATCCAGGGCATCTCGACCTTCCGCGGCAGCGTGTTTCCGGGCCAGCGGCAGATGTACCGGCGCCTCGTGCGCGACGGGCAGCAGCCGAAGGCCCTGATCATCGCCTGCGCCGATTCCCGGGTCTCGCCCGAGCACATCACCCAGGCCGGGCCCGGCGAGCTGTTCGTCTGCCGCAACGCCGGCAACATCGTGCCGCCCTTCTCGCAGATGAACGGCGGCGTCTCCTCGGCGATCGAGTACGCGGTGGTGGCGCTCGGGGTTCGCGACATCGTGGTCTGCGGCCACTCGGATTGCGGCGCCATGAAGGGGCTGATGCAGCCCGGCGCCCTCGACGCGATGCCGAACGTCGCTGCCTGGCTGCGCCACAGCCACGCCGCCGACCGCATCGTCTGCGAGGCCTACCCGGCCGATCTCGGACCGACCGAGCGCCTGCGGGCGCTCGCCCTCGAGAACGTGGTGGCGCAGCTCGCCCACCTGCGCACCCATCCGAGCGTGGCGGCGGCGCTCGCCAAGGGGCGGCTCGCCCTGCACGGCTGGTTCTTCGAGATCGAGACCGGCGCGCTGCTGGCCTATGACGGGAGCGCCTTCGTGACGCTCGCCGACGACGGCGTGCTGCCGGTGGCCCACGCCCCGGCGCCCCGGCGCGCGGCCGGAGACGGGATGCTCCCGGTGGCGGCCGCGTAACGCCGGGATCGGCCTGCCCCGCACGGATGACGGGGCAGGCCCCGCCGATTCGCGCTTCCGGCGTTCCGGGCGAGCGCTAGATACGGTGCCATGCGCACCGTCCGGATCGTCCCCCTCGTCGTCGCGACGGCCCTGTTCATGGAGAACACGGACTCGACCGTGCTCGCCACGTCGCTGCCGGCGATCGCCGCGGACATGGGCGAGGACCCGATCGCCCTGAAGCTGGCCCTGACCTCCTACCTGGTCAGCCTCGCGATCTTCATCCCGATCAGCGGCTGGGCCGCCGACCGCTACGGCGCCCGCACGGTCTTCCGCTGGGCGCTCGCGGTGTTCATGGCCGGCTCGCTCGCCTGCGCGGCCTCGAACTCGCTCGGCTGGTTCGTCGCCGCCCGCTTCCTGCAGGGCATGGGCGGAGCGATGATGGTGCCGGTGGGGCGCCTCGTGCTCCTGCGCAGCGTGCCCAAGGGCGAGCTGGTCCAGGCGCTCGCGACGCTGACCATCCCGGCGCTGGTCGGCCCGGTGATCGGCCCGCCGCTCGGCGGCTTCATCACCACGGCGCTCCACTGGCGCTGGATCTTCTTCATCAACCTGCCGATCGGGCTCGCCGGCATCCTGCTCGCCACCCGCTACTTCCAGGACGTCAAGGAGGAGGAGCGCCCGCCCCTCGACCTCCTCGGCTTCGTCCTGTCGGGGGCCGGGCTCGCCAGCCTGATGCTCGGGCTCGCCTCCAGCGGGCGCCACCTGCTCCCGGAGGCGGTGTCCTGGGCCTGCACCGGGGCGGGCGTCGTGCTGTGCGGGCTCTACCTCGCCCATAGCCGCCGGGTGGAGCATCCGGTGATCCGCCTCGACCTCCTGCGCTACCCGACCTTCCGGGCGGCGGTGCTCGGCGGCAGCCTGTTTCGCATCGGCACCGGGGCGATCCCGTTCCTGCTGCCGCTGATGCTCCAGCTCGGCTTCGGGCTCGACCCGCTGCATTCGGGCCTCATCACCTTCGCGGCCGCCGCCGGCGCCCTGTTCATGAAGACGATCGCGGCCCGCATCCTGCGCGCCTTCGGCTTCCGGGCGGTGATGACGCTGAACGCGGTGGTCGCCGCCGGCCTCCTCGCCGTCAACGGCTTGTTCACCGCGGGCACGCCGCACGCCCTCATCATCGCGGTGCTCCTCGTCGGCGGCTGCTTCCGCTCGCTGCAATTCACCGCCGTCAACGCCATCGCGTATGCCGACGTCGACCCGCGCGACATGAGCGCGGCGACGAGCCTCGCCAGCGTGGCGCAGCAGCTCTCCCTGAGCATCGGCGTCGCCTTCGGGGCCTTCGTGCTCCAGTCGGCGTCCGAGTGGCACGGCCGCACCGAGATCCGGGCGGAGGATTTCGGGCCCGCCTTCCTGGCCGTGGCGATCCTCTCGGGGCTCTCGGCGCTGTCGTTCCGCCGCCTCGCCCCGGAGGCCGGCGCCGAGGTGTCGGGCCACCGCATCGTCCGGGCGAAGCCGACGGCCGACGCCGCGTAGCAGGCTGAAGGAATCCTGTGCCCAAGCTTCAGCCTCCGTTCAGCCTGGCGGCGCGATAAACGGGACATCGAGCACGCAGGCACCACGGTCATCGGGTTTCATGTGCTCGCGAATGCTTGTTCAACCCTTACGTCATGGGGATCTGCCATGAAGCGCATCGCATCCATCTGCGTGGCTGCGGCCACCCTGGCGAGCGTGACCCTGGTCGGCGCCGCCCCGGCCGAGGCGCGCTGGCGGGCCGGGCCGGCCTTCGCCCTCGGGGCGGTCGGCGGCCTCGCCCTCGGCAGCGCCATCGCGGCCGGCTCGCGCCCGGCCTACGGGTATGGCTACGGCTACGCGCCGGCTCCTGCCTACGGCTATACCCCCGTCTATGGCGGGCCGGCCTACGGCTACGCCCCGGCCTACGGCCCCGAGTGCTACACCGTCCGCCGCCGGATGGTCGACGAGTTCGGCGACGTCTACATCCGCCGCGTCCGCGTCTGCGATTGAGCCCCCGGGGATCGTGACGGCCGTGAACCTGCTCGTCCGTCACATCCCGGCCCTGCCCGCCTCCGCCCTCGCGGATCTCGCTGCCGAGCCGCCCTGGGCGCTCACGGGCGCGGCAGACGACATCGTCCGCCGGCTGCTGGCCCGCCTGGGCGCGGATTTCTCCGTCGCCGACGAGGTGGCGGTGCATGCCAGCACCCGGATCGAGCCCGGCGCGGTGCTCAAGGGCCCGCTCGTCGTCGGGCCGCGCTGCTTCATCGGCCACGGCGCCACCTTGCGGGGCGGCGCCTGGCTGGAGGAGGCCTGTACGATCGGGCCCGGCTCGGAGCTGAAGGCCTCGTTCCTGTTCGCCGGCACGGCGCTCGCCCATTTCAACTTCGTCGGCGAGAGCGTGATCGGCCGGGCCGTCAACCTCGAGGCCGGCGCGGTCATCGCCAACCACCGCAACGAGTGGCCCGGTGCCACGGTGGCCTTCCGGCACGACGGCAGGCTGATCGAGATCGGGCGTGCCAAGTTCGGCGCCCTCGTCGGGAACGGGGCGCGGCTCGGCGCCAACGCCGTCGTGGCCCCGGGCGCGATCCTCGCCCCCGGCACCGTGGTGCCGCGCCTCGGCCTCGTCGATCAGGGCGTGGCGCCGGATCTCAGATGAACTTGTGGACCGGCACCGGCACCGGCTCGCCGATGCCGCGCAAGCGGCGCAGCTCGTATCATCCCTGCCCGCCGAGCCGCGACAACGCCTCCCCGTCCAGCCGGAAGAACATCTTGTCGGGTTTCGGCGCCGCCCCGAGCCCCTCGTAGAACGCGAGCAGCGCCGGCTGCCCGGCATCCGCCGTCCAGTCGACGCGCTTCAACCCGCGCGCCACCGCTTGCGCGGCTACCGCCCGCACCAGGGCGCGGCCGTGGCCGCCGCCGCGGTAGCGGGCGCCGACGAACAGCTCCTTCAGGAAGAGGCCGCCGGCGAGGCCCGGGCCTGGATAGATCGCCGAGAAGGCCGCGAAGCCGGCGAGGGCCCCGCTCTCCTCCGCCACCAGGATCTCGGTGCCGGCCGGGCGCCCGGCGAGCGACGTCTCGATCTCCCCGCGGGGCGGGCAGGGCACGGCGTAGTAGGCCTGCATCTCCTCGAAGAGCCGCGCCAGGGCCGGATGGTCGGCCTCGACGGCCGCCCGGATCACAGGGCGCCCCGGCGCAGGTCGGCGAGCACCGCGGCGAGGTGCGACAGGAAGCGGGCCGCCGCCGCGCCGTCCACCGCCCGGTGGTCCCAGGACAGGCTCAAGGGGAGGATCAGGCGGGGCTGGAAGGTGCTGCCGTCCCAGACCGGCTCGATCCGCGAGCGCGCCGCGCCGAGGATCGCCACCTCGGGCGCGTTGATGATCGGGGTGAAGCCGTCGCCGCCGATGCCGCCGAGCGAGGAGACCGAGAAGCCGCCGCCCTGCATCGCGGCGGGCGGCAGCGTGCCGGACCGGGCCTGCTCGGCGAGTTCCCCCATCTCCTGGGCGATCTCGACGAGGCCCTTGCGGTCGCAGTCGCGCACCACCGGCACCAGGAGGCCCCGCGGCGTGTCGACCGCGAAGCCGACATGGACGGTGTCCTTCAGGATCAGGCCGTCGCCGTCGAGCGCCGCGTTGAAGCGCGGATGGGCCCGCAGCGCCGCGGCGGCCGCCTTGATCAGGATCGCCACCATGGTGACCTTGTGGCTGCCGGGGCGGGCGGCCCCGTTCAGCTCGCGGCGCAGCGCCTCGGTCTCGGTGACGTCGGCGTGGTCGAAATTGGTGACGTGCGGGATCGTCAGCCAGTTGCGGGTCAGCGCCTGGCCGGAGATCTGCTGGATGCGCGATAGGGACTCGCGCCGCACCGGGCCGAACTTGCCGTGGTCGACCTGCGGCCAGGGCGGCAGGCCGGCGCCGATCCCGGAGGCGGGCGCGGCCGGGGCGGCGGTGGGCGCCGGGGCCGCGGGAGCCGGGGCGGCCATCTGGCCGCGCACGAAGGCCAGCACGTCCTCGCGCAGGATGCGCCCCTGGGGGCCCGAGCCGGCGATGCCGGCCAGCTCGACGCCGAGCTCGCGGGCATAGGCACGCACCGACGGGGTGGCGTGGGCCTCGGACGGGACGGGGGATGCGGGCGCGCTACCGGCCGCCGGGGCTGCCGGGGCTGCCGGGGCCTCGGCGGGGGCGGGGGGCTGCGGGGCGGGGGGCTGCGGGGTGGGAGCCTGCGGGGCAGGGGACGATGCGGCGGGGGCGGGCGCTCCCGCCTCGCCGGAGGTGTCGACCATCAGGATCGGCGTGCCCTGCGACACCCGGGTGCCGGGCGCGACCAGGATCTCGGACACGATGCCCGCCACCGGCGAGGGCACCTCCATGGTGGCCTTGTCGGATTCGATGCTGATCAGGAGGTCGTCGACGGCGATCCGGTCCCCGGGCTTGACCAGGATCTCGACCACCGGGACGTCCTTGAAGTCACCGATGTCGGGCAGCGCGACCGGCAGGCTGGCACTCACGAACGTCCTCCGCGACGGTTTCTCGTTCTGTCGCCGCGGCTTCGCCCGTCACGGGCGGCACGGCATCCCGGATGCCGTGCCTAGACCATTTCGCGGCCGAGGTGAAACCGCCGCGCCCCGCGCGCCGAGCCCGGTTCACCGGGTCTTGCGGGTGCGCTCCGGCAGGGCGGGCCGCAGGGCCGGGGCGGCGGTCGCCGCCGGGCGCAGGCGCGGCGAGGCCGGGCCGTGGGCCGGGCGGTGCTGGTCGGGCGTGGCGCTGCGCGCGGTCGGCTCGCCGCCGAGGATCGAGGCGACGAGGTCGCGCGCCGTGGCGGCGTCCATCGAGCGAAACAGCCGGGTCAGGCCGAACACCGCGTCGACCGAGCGGGCGATCGAGGGATCGAGGCGCAGGAAGATGAACACCGCCTCCTCCTCGGCGAGGTCGGCGGCTCGCAGGGCGAGCGCCAGGAGGTCGCGCCGCTCCGGCTCGGTGGCGCGGAAGCACGCCCCCGGCATGCCGAGCGCCTCGCCGAGCGCCGCCTCGAACCGCTCCGGCTCGCCCCGGCCCGCGAAGGCGGTGAGCGCCGCGCCGGCGGCGCGCATCCCGGCCCGGCCCTGCGGCCGCAGGGCGGCGCGGGCAGCGACGCCCTCGCGGATCGCCGTGCGGCGCTCCGGCTCGGCCTGGAGGTAGAGCGGGGCGAGGTCGACCGCCGGCAGGTCGTCGCGGGTGAGCAGCAGGGCGGCGAGATCGGGCCGCCGGCGCGCCCGCTCCACCAGCCGCTCCAGGGCCGGCCCGGCGAGCGGCGCCCCCGGGTTGCCGGCGAGCGAGAGGTCGACCTCCGGGTCGCCGCGCAGGCTCAGGTCCTCGACCAGGGCCCGGCCGAGGTCGGGCCGGCGGGCCAGCACCGCGTCGAGGCCCGGGCCGCTGCCGGCGGCCTCGAGCAGGGCGGTCGTGAGCACCGGGCTCCCGGCCAGCACCGCGTCGCGGGCGCCGCCGCCTTGCGCTGCGAGCAGCGCCAGCACGCTCTGGGGCGTGTCGGGGAGCGGCGCGAGCTTCTGGGCGACGATCTCGGCGGTCGCGGCGTCCACCGTCGGGATCAGCCCGCAGGCCAGGGCCTCGAAGGCCCGGATCGTCGCGACGTCCCGCACCGGTGCGGCCCGGAAGAGGTCCGTCTGCACCCGCAGCAGCACGGGTTTCATGTCGAGACGCCGGTCTCGTGCGAGATCGAGGAGGCCGGACAGGTCCGGCGGAGCGTCGGCGGCGGAGCGAGCCATGGGCGATCGGTTACGCAGGACATGAAAGCGATCCAGAGAATGCGAGGCCGCGCGTAAAGCGACGCTTAAGGCTGCGGGCACGGGTCGGCCCGGTGCCTGGGGACAACGGGGATGACGGCCCGGTTCGCGCATCTCCGCTCACCGATGGTTTACGCCGAAGTCCCGGCGGCCCCTCGGGAATGGCGGCTCGGAAACAGTCCGTTAACCATGCCCGTGCTTTGGTCGATCCGTGAAGCCGCGACGGGCGGCGGTCCCGGAGGGACGTGGAGAGGCGGGAGAGCGCGCATGATCGGCCACCAGCGACGTCCCTCGGCGGACATCATCCCGTTCCGGGCCGGCGGCCCGCGCCGGGCGGGCGGCACGACCCGGGCGGGTGGCGCGGGCGAGGCCGCGTCCGGCCCGGTCGATCACCCTGCGGCGGACCCGGTCCGCGGCACGATTCTGCTGTTCACGGGAGTGCGCTATGAGAGGCTGCCCGATCCCGCCGAGACCGATCTGCCCGCCCCCGAGCGGCGCTGCACGCGCTGAGCCGAGGCTCCGGGTCATGGCTCCCCATGTCACGGTTCGCCGGGCCATTGCTTCCCGGGCCGTTGCTTCCCGGGCGATGTCCGCGCGCGGTCTCGTCGTCGTCGGCGTGCTGCTCGCCGCCCCCCTGGTGGCGTCCTGCGTCCAGCAGGGCGATTTCGGCCGCCCGGCGCCCACCGCCTGGAATAGCCTGATCGACGCCGCCGGCACGCTCGCCGCGCGCGAGCGGGGCGAGGCGGCCTCGCTGTTTCCCTTCACGGAGGACGAGCGGGCGCTGCGCGACCGGGCCTGGCGCTTCCTGATGCCGGCGCGCGAGCGCAGCCTGTTCGAAGCCGCCCTCGACAACCTCACCCGTGCCCGGGTGCTGCCGGTCGGCTGGCGCCTGTCGGACCCCGCCGCCTATTACGAGGCGATCACTGCCGGACCGTATCGCTCGGCGATATCGCGCTACCGGCGCCTTTCGGACGACATGGTGGCGGACGGCCGCCTCGTGCCGGCCTTCGCCGAGACCGCGTCCCGGGTGGTGCGGGCGGACCTGACGCGGCTCCAGAGCCTGCCCTTCATCACCACCCTCGACGACCGCGACGTGCGCAGCGCCGCGATGCGGGTGGCCGAGAACCGCTGCCTCATCGCATGGGTGCGGCTGGAGACGGGCGCCCGGGCGGCGTCCTACCGCTACGCCCTCGAGCACCTGCTGGTCGCGGCCCCCGAGGAGGAGGCGGTGGCCGGCGAGCGCGCCCTGGCGTTCCTCGACTCGCGCCGCAGCCTCCTCGACCCGCTGCTGCCGCCGGATGCCGAGGCGCGCTGCGGCCTCGTCCCGCCGGAGCCCGGCCCTGCGGTGCTGGTGCGCAAGGGATAGGTCCGCCGCGCCTTCGAACGGATGCGTGCGACGGCGCCGGGACCAGCCCGAACGGGCATCGACGTGTCGATGCCCGAGGACGACGAGGCCTGCGGCCTACTCGTCCGGCCCGTCGATGGTGCAGGACACCGAGCGGGCGGCTTCGTTGGCGAGCGCCTGCTGGCTCGGCAGGGCGGCCAGCACCCGGATGCTGACGAAGCCCTCCCGGCTCGGGGCGACGATCCGCATGTCGCGGTTGCGCTCGTCCTCGTCGGCGCTCGCCAGCGCCTCGTCGTACTGGCGCTTGGTCATGATCACCAGCTCGACGGTGCCGCGCAGGGCCGCCTGGTCGGTGATGGCGTAATAGGCGCCGTTGCGGCCGTGCAGCGCGATCGTCTCGAGGAGCGGGCCGGTTTCGGCGGTGATCCGCACCGGTCCGTCGTCGAGGTCGTAGGCGCAGACGCCGACCGCCACTGCCGGGTCCTGCCGCGGCAGCCAGCCCGCCGCCGGCGCGCCCTCGGCCTTGCCGCCGGTCTCGACGGCGTGGACCAGCACCGAGGTGTCGTTGGCGAGCGTGGCGCGGGCCTGGCTCAGCGCGTCCCCGGTGGCGAGGTAGGGGATCGCCAGCACCGCCGCGACGTGGACGAGCCCTGCCAGCACGAGGCCGCACAGGGTGGCGAGGATGAAGCGGCCGAGCGGCGTCACGGGCAATCCTCCCGGGTGATCGAGGGCACGCCCTCGCGTTCGAGCACGCCGGTGCTCGCCGCCACCGGCGTGTCGTAGAGGCGCAGGACCAGCCGGATCGAGCCCTCGCCCGCCGGCATCGGCAGCCAGTTGCCGGGCTGCACGACCGGGCCCAGGGTCACGGCGAACCGGCCGTCGCGGTCGCGCAGCACCTCCGTGGAGGTGAACCCGGTGCGTGGCGCTCCCGCGTCCCCCGCTCCCTCGGTCTTCGACCCCTCGGTCTTCGCCGCATCCGTCGCCGCATCGGCTCTGGCCCGGCCGCGCCGCTCCACCGTCAGGGTCCAGGCCCGGGAAGGCGGGGTGGCCCCGGCGATGCGGTAGCGGCAGGACGGATCGAGCCGGCGCCCGGAATCGTCGGTGAGCGCGGTGAGCAGCAGGCCCTCGCCGAGCGCCAGCGGCACCTCGCCGGTGCGGGCATGGATCGCCCGCACGTAGGGGTCGGCGTCGCGCGCGCCGATCTTCGGCCAGGCGGTCCAGGCGTTGAGCGTGACGCCCCCGAACGGGTAGCGCCCCCGCGTCGCCCAGTTGGCGGTGGCGAGGCCTAAGCCCGCGCCGAGGGCCAGCGCGTAGAGCACCAGTCCGACGGTCCCGAGCCGGCGCAGCCGCACGGCGCCCCGCAGGAGGCGGGCAGGAAGTCGGCGGCCGGAGGACGCGGCGCGCCCGGAATCCGGGAGGGCGATTTTCTCGGTCAGCATCGTGGGCCGTATCTAGCCCAGGTCGGGCCGGGGCCGAACGGGTTTTTGGGCCGGCCCTCCGGATTGTGGCCATGGCCCACGACCGGATGATCGACGGGTGGGCCGGGCGTCACCGGAGCGGCATCGACACCCGGGTGCGAAACCCGCTACATCGCAACCCTGCGCCCATCAAAGGACCTCTCGATGCCGGTAAGAATCTTCGAAGAGCATGCGGGACAGAACCAAATCGACCTATCGGAACAAATGCTTGAGACTGGGAATGGATTGATAGAAATACTTGGATACGGAAATACGATATATATAGGAAATCCGATCGCTTGCGCACATATTCATTTAAAGATTCATGGAAATAATCACGTTTACATCGGCGAGCAGTGTGTATTGAACGGAGTCAATATTCAGCTGATCGCCCCGGGCTCGCTGCGCATCGGCGCACGAACCGGTTTCAACGGCCATTCCCACATCCACATGCACGAGAGTGCGAAAATCGAAATCGGCGAGAATTGCTTGATCGCCGAAGGCACGAATTTCTCGACGTCGCACGTTCACAAGATCATCGACGTTGCGACCGGTGAGCGTCTGAACCCGCCCGGCGACGTGATCATGGAGGATCACGTCTGGAGCGCCGGCAGCGTCTCACTGTGGGGCGGCGCCCATATCCGCCGGGACAGCGTCGTGGGGAAAGGGTCCTTCGTCTCGAAGCAGAGCTTCCCTCCCAACAGCCTCATCATCGGCGCACCGGCCAGGGTGGTCCGCGAGGGCGTCACGTGGGAACAATGACGATCCGCGGTGGAGCCGAGGCTCCCGTGTGAGGCTTTCGGCCGGTGGGGGCGGCGTCCCGCCCTCGTCGGAGTTTCGTGGGCGCCCGGTGGCCCGAGCGAGCGATCCCGATTCCGTCCCGGCCGGCGCCCGGACATCGGCACGTCACCCTTCGCGGGGCACCAAGAGCGGAGCGAACTCGGCGGCAGTGGTAAGCCAAGGCTCGCCGGGTGCGCGCTCATCCTGCGAGGACGGCGCTCGGGGTGTCTCGTGTACCGAGATCGCGACGACGACCCAAAGTCCCGCCCGGCGCATTGTAGATGTAGTCCGAAGCGGATTTGTTGAAGTTGGCGCAGTATCGTTCGAAAGACAAGGTGTTCGAGAATGTGCTGCGCGAATTGCCGACGTACGTTTTCGCCATTTTCGCGATTTCAAAATCGACGATCGAGGAATTCAGCTGATTCATCGCCGAGAGTCTGGCTTGATCCCCCACGTCCGATTTGAAAAATATATCGATGCCGCTCGCCATTTTGACGTTTTGTCTAATCGTTTCTTTTGGTTGCCTCAAGTAGCGCTCATCGCAGGTGACGTACAGGCTGGGCTGGCCCATATCGACGCTGGCTTGTATTTTCTTGGAAATATCTTCGGGGTCTAGATAAATATCTTCCGGCTCTTTCAAGGTATGAGATAGGTGATTTACACAAAATACGTGCCAATCCTCTTCAATTCTAAATTGTGCAACTGTATTGATATTTCTATCGATATATATCGCTTTGCAAATCTCGATGAAAGACCTGTCGAATTTTACCTTGGGCACCAGCGACCTGAAGAAGTCGGACGACAGATCCTCGAATATCGTTTCCCGACGGTGGGTGCAGAGATCGGCGAGATGGCAGGACGCCTCGCCGAAATAGGTCCATCCGCCACGCGCGATCCGTTCCTGATCGAAGAAGAGAGGCCGACCAACGATCTCGATGTTCCAGCGTCGGGCAAAATCGCGAAAAACGTCTTCGAAAAAGACATCGCCGAATGGGACGCGCGCCGACCGCGTCTCGTCATGATGTTTGCTGTAGAGGTCCGGCAGGAACATCCTGCGTTTACGCGGCTCAGTTTGTTTGTCGACCGCGAGCACGAGGCCGAGCAGGGTCAATTTCTGATTGCTCAATCCTCCGTCGTTGTAGTCGTATCCAAAAGCTGCGGGTCTCAACTGTCGCTCTGCGCGGAGCATCAGGGGGCGTATGTCGGGCATGAGTCACTCGTGGATGATGGGCATGGACCTGGTCCCGAGGGAACGATGACCGCGACAGCGATGGACGTCCATGGTTGGCGAGCTCGGTACCGATGCGCGCGCCGCCCCATGTCGGTGGGCGGCGCACCGGCCTGGTTCGGTGGCGGCGATGGCGACCGGGCGGAGCCGACCGCTCCGAAGACTCCCTTTGCGGGCCGCGCTGGACCATCGTTCGACGAGCGGGTGCCCACTCTGCCCGACACGGCGCCGGGTCTTCGATCTGGCCGCGTCCGCTGTCGACGAACCGAAATCCACTTCGCCGGACAAGGCTCTACGCGGACACGATCCTCGCGAGCCTGTCCGGATCGATCTGGATCGAACGGTCCCAGGGCAGGCTGCCGGTTTGGGGTCCGACTTCCGTGCAGCGGATTTCCCGATAATCGAGGCGCCGCGCCTGGGCGATCATCCAGAACAGCACCTCGGATGCGGTGTTCGGCATGAAACAGAAGATCGCTGTTCCAGGATTGCAGAAGGCGATGTTCGTGAGGGCTGCCCCCATCACGCCGACGATGCGGTCCGCGCCTTTGAACATCTTGATCTGGGACTGAAAGTCGAGAGCGCCGGAGAATTTTTCGTTGTATCCCAGCTCGATCAGCTTGCGCGCGGCGACATTTTCTTCATGGAAATTGCGCGACGAATTGGCCCCGCGACTCGCATAGATCTTTTTGTCCGCATCAGCTTGAATATTCGCTGATATTTCGTCGAGGCATTGAAAAACAAACGGAGATAAATAGTACGAGTGTTGCGTCAGGCCGTCGACGAAGATCAGTTGTTTGACGAAGATCGGCTCTTCGCCTGTCAGGACGATCTTGTCGTCGGGCACGCCGATGGCGTTCAGGGCCTGCGACGCGGTTCGAACGAGATCCGCCGAAGCACGATGGATCAGGACCGGCCAGTCGTCCACCCGAAGGTGCCTGCGGGCCACCCACGCTCGGGGGAGCATCTCGAGAATGAAATGCCCGTAATTGGTCGCTCCCCGGCTCTTCCCCAGAATGCACCGATCGATCGACGCCCCGTCGCCGGACAGAGCGAACGATCTGACTTTCTCAAGTCCTTCGTTGACTTCGCCGTCGTTATGATATGTCCGCGTTTCCGGAATCAGATTGAAATCGCGATCGAAGACGAGGCCTTCCTTCGCAACGAAAACATCGAAAAATTGTAGAATCCTGACTTTCCGACCTTCATGAACCGAGCGCCGCCACAGGAATTCGAGCGTCCCCTTCACGTTTCCTGGAATCGCTTCGAGTTCAAGCAGGTTCGGATAAGCATAATACGAGTTCGCGCAGCTCATCTCGAAAACGCAGGTGTCGGCGTCGTTATGAGTTTGTCTGATGAGCGAAGGTTGGGACATTAGCTTACCAAGAATTCAAATTCTAGATCGCAATAACTTTGGTGGATTTCGATGTCAATGGTGCGGTCCGGCGCCTTCGGACCCGCGGTTAGATGTGTCCCTGCGGCCAGCGCCGGCCGGTCGAAGGCGGGGATGTCGGCGCGAGGGTTCGCCGACGGCGCCGTCGTGTCGATCCGCCCGGCCGATGCCCTCGTCCATCGCCGCAGGCCCGTGCGGTCGCCGCCGGCACCATCCTGCGAGCGCTCAGGACGGCGTTGCGGGATGACGCGGTGAAACGAGAGCGACCCGGACGTCGCCGGGCCACCGCACATCCCGGACTGGAACGGAACCCGGGAGGTGCCGCTCGGAGGAGCGAGCGACGCCGCGCTTCTCCCTCTGCGGCATCGATGGGTTCGGCGGGATCGATGCGGTCTCATCCGAAAGGCGGCGTCGCGCCGGCCCGGCCGAAGCGGTCCGCCCATCCCTCACGGCACCCCGACCTGCCCTCCCACCGCGTTGAACGCCGCCCGCCCCGGCGGCGGGCTCTCGACCGAGCGGAAGAGCTGGCCGAGCCCGCCCAAGACCTCGAAGGAGCGCCGCGAGAGGGCGCCTGCCGGGGCGCCGGGGGGCGGGGTGGTCGGGGCGGGGCCTTGCGCTGCGCGGGCGGCCGCCTTGTCGGATTCGAAGCCCGGCAGGGCCTTCAGCTCGATGCCCTGGTGGGCCGGGGCCATCACCTCGTGGAAGGTCATCGCCGGCAGCGAGCCGCCGGTCATGTTCTTGGTCGAGGAATGGTCGTCGTTACCGTACCAGACCGCGGTGACGAGGTTGCCGGTATAGCCGACGAACCAAGCGTCGCGGTAGGCGTTGGTGGTGCCGGACTTGCCGGCGGTGCGCACGCCCTCGATCGCGGCCTTGCGGCCGGTGCCCTCGTCGACGACCTTGTTGAGCATGAAGTTCATGTCGGCGACGACGCGCGTCGACAGCACCTGCTCGGGGGCCGGCTCGCTGGTGTCGTGGCGGTAGATCACCTCGCCGGCGCCGGTGCGGATCTCGGTCGCCGCGTAGGGCTTGGCGCGCCTGCCGCCGTTGGCGAAGACCGAGTAGCCCGCCGCCTGGTCGATCACCGTCACCTCGGCCGAGCCGATCGGCAGCGAGACCGAATCGACGAGGTTCGAGGTGATGCCCATCTTGTGGGACAACTCGATGATCTTGGCCCGGCCGAGCTTGGCCGCGCGGGCGTCGTGGGTCTCGCCGAGCTGCTTGCCCATGGCGATCGAGAACTGCACCGGGATGGTGTTGATCGATTTCGCCACCGCGACCCAGAGCGGCACCGTGCCGGCGAACGAGCGGCCATAGTTCGCCGGGCACCAGTTGCCGATGCAGACCGGCCGGTCGACCACCTTGCTCTCGGGCCGCCACTGCCCGGTGGCGAGCGCCGCGGCGTAGACGTAGGGCTTGTACGACGAGCCGGGTTGGCGCAGCGCGTCGGTGGCGCGGTTGAACTGGCTCTGGCCGTAATCGGCCCCGCCGACCATCGCCCGCACCGCCCCGTCCGGATCCATGGTGACCAGCGCCGCCTGCTCGACGTCGAAGGCGTCGCCGAACTGGCGCAGCACGTTCTCGACCGCCTGGTCGGCCCGCTTCTGGATCGCGAGGTCGAGCGGGGTCTTCACGACCAGCACCCGCTCCTTCTTGAGCTTGCCCTCGTCGACGAGCTTCTTGATCTCGTTGAAGGCCCAGTCGAGGTAGTAGTCGGCGCTGATGTCGCGTGAGCGCGTCACCGGCGTCGCCGGGTTGCGCAGGGCCGACTGGATCTGGCCCTCGGTCAGGTAGCCGGCCTCGACCATGTTGTGCAGCACGTCCGCCGCGCGGGCGCGCGCCGCCGGCAGGTTCACGTGCGGGGCGTACTTCGTCGGCGCCTTGAACAGGCCGGCCAGCATGGCGGCCTCCGGCAGGGTGATGTCCTTGAGGTTCTTGCCGAAATAGTAGTCGGCCGCGGCCGCCGCCCCGAAGGTGCCGCCGCCCATGTAGGCCCGGTCGAGATAAAGCTTCAGGATCTCGTTCTTGGTCAGGTGGCATTCGAGCCAGAGCGCCAGGAACGCCTCGTTGACCTTGCGCTCGAGCGAGCGCTCGTTCGACAGGAACAGGTTCTTGGCGAGCTGCTGGGTCAGCGAAGAGCCGCCCTGGACGTGGCCGCCGCCGCGCGCGTTCACGGTGACGGCGCGCAGGGTCCCGATCGGGTCGATGCCCCAGTGCTCGTAGAAGCGCCGGTCCTCGGTCGATATCAGCGCCTTGACCAGGATGTCGGGAAACTCGTCGACGCGCAGCGAATCGTCGTGCTTGATGCCGCGCCGCCCGACCTCGGTGCCGTAGCGGTCGAGGAAGGTCACGGCGAGGTCCGGCGCCTTGAGCCAGTTCTCGCTGGTCTGGTTGAAGGCCGACTGGGCGAGCGTCAGCATCACCACGCCGCCGGCGAGCCCGAGGGTCACGCCCTCGCTGGCGAGGTCGAGGACGAGGCGCTTGACGCCGGTGACCCGGAAGCGCCGCTGGATCTTCTCGGCATAGCGGCCGTAGCCCTCGCCGAACGAGCGGCTGCCGCTGAACAGCGCGTCGTTCAGCCAGGCGTCGAAGCCGAGCGCCCCGCGGGACAGGCGGGTCCGGAGCTGGGTCAGCCGGTTGGTGGGCCGGTTCTCGGGCACGACGGGTCCTCGGATGGGCGCGCGGTCGGGTCTATCAAGCCCCGCACTCTAGCGCGAGACCGGGGCGGCAGAGAGGCGGATCGCTCCTCTCCCCGCACTATATGGGGCACGGATGCGCCGACACGACGTCGCAGGATTGCGCAGCCTCCCGCAGCCGCGCTTGCCCTCGGCCCCGGCCTGCGGCAGGGGAGGGGTCTTCCTTCCGTTCTCCCCCGCATCCGCGCCCGGCTTCCCGGCGCCTTCGAGGCCCAGCACCCGTGGCCGACGCCCGCAAATCCCCTCCCGGCACCTCTCTTCCGGGCAAGGCCACCCCCCTCTCGTCGAAAGCCGAGAACTCCCTCAAGGCCGGCACGCCGTTCTGGCGCGGGAAGAGCCTGGAGGCGTTCAGCCCGGCGGAGTGGGAGAGCCTGTGCGACGGCTGCGGCCGCTGCTGCCTCCTGAAGCTCGAGGACGAGGACACGGCCGAGATCCATTACACCGATGTCGGCTGCACGCTCCTCGACGCCGCCACCTGCCGCTGCCGCGACTACGCCCGGCGCCAGAAGAAGGTGCCCGACTGCGTCCGCCTGACGCCCGAGGCGGTGCGCACCCTGACCTGGCTGCCGCCGACCTGCGGCTACCGCCTGGTGCGGGACGGGCACGACCTGCCGTGGTGGCACCCCCTCGTCTCCGGTACACGCCGCACCGTGCACGAGGCCGGCATCTCGGTCCGCGACCGCGTCAGCGGCACCGAGGAGGAGTTCGAGACCGAGGAGCTCCTGGACCGCATCGTCGACTGGCCGGGCCAGGACCCCCACGACGACTCCCACGACGACCCGCAGGCGGGGGAGTGAGGCGGGCCCGGCACGACCGGGTGCGTTGGCACGCCTCGTGCATGGTTTTCTCCGACGCTCATGGGCGTTTCCTCCCCGACTTGGGGCCCCGCCGCGACAAGCGCGCGGGGCCTCCCTCCGTTCGCGGCCGTTGCCATCGGGCGCGGGCCGCCCGATAACCCCGGGCGACCGGAGATCTCCCGACATGGCCCTCACCGTCGCGGTCCAGATGGACCCGATCCAGGCGATCCGCATCGCCGGCGACACCACCTTCTCGCTCCTGCTGGAGGCGCAGCGGCGCGGCCACACGCTGCTGCACTACACCCCCGACCGGCTCTCGATGCGCGACGGGCGCGTCACCGCCCGGGCCGAGCCTCTGCGGGTGCAGGACGTCGAGGGCGACCACGCCCATCTCGGCGCGCAGGAACGGATCGATCTCGCCGAGGTCGACGTGGTGCTGATGCGCCAGGACCCGCCCTTCGACCTCGCCTACATCACGGCGACGCACCTCCTCGAGCGCATCCACCCGCACACGCTCGTGGTGAACAACCCGTTCGAGGTGCGCAACGCCCCCGAGAAGCTCTTCGTCACCGCCTATCCGGAGCTGATGCCCCCGACCCTGATCACCCGCGACAAGCAGGAGATCGAGGAGTTCCGGGCCGAGCACGGCGCCGTGGTGATGAAGCCGCTGCACGGCCACGGCGGCGCCGCGGTGCTGCGGGTGCTGCCCGACGACCCGAATTTCGGGTCGATGTTCGACCTGTTCTCGGTCACCTTCCGGGAGCCCTGGGTGGTGCAGCGCTTCCTGCCGCGGATCACCGAGGGCGACAAGCGCATCATCCTGGTCGACGGCGAGCCCTTGGGCGCCGTTAACCGGGTGCCGGCGGCCAACGACATCCGCTCCAACATGGTGCGGGGCGGCACCGGCGGGGCCACGGCGCTCACCCCGCGCGAGCAGGAGATCTGCGCGGCGATCGGCCCGGAGCTGCGCCGGCGCGGCCTGATCCTCGTCGGCATCGACGTGATCGACGGCAACCTGACCGAGATCAACGTCACCTCGCCGACCGGCATCCGGGCGATCAAGCGCCTCGGCGGCCCCGATCTCGCGGTCGCGGTCTGGGACGCGATCGAGGCCAAGGTGACGAAGCCGCAGAGCGCCTGAGGCCGTCGGAGCCGAGAGGCCGTTCAACCTGGAGGGCGGCTTTCATCCTACCCGCGACCTCATCCTGAGGTGTCAGTCCATCAGTGATGGGCTGACCTCGAAGGATGGTTCCAGAAGTCTCCGAGATTACGGGAGCCCTCCTTCGAGGTTAGTCGATCTTCGATCGACTAACGCCTCAGAATGAGGTGGGAGGAGAGGATGGGACGATCCCCCCGGGGTCCGTCCCGGGCCGTCGCGCCTCGTGCGAAGGGCGAGCCTCAGCCCGCATCCTCCCCCAGCGTGTCCTCGATGTAGAGCCGGTCGAGCAGCACCTTCACGACCGCCATCAGCGGCAGCGCCAGGGCGACGCCCCAGAGGCCGAACAGCACGCCGAGCAGGATCTGGCCGGCGAACAGGGTCGCGGGCGGGATGTCGAGGGCCCGCTTCTGCACGAACGGCGTCAGCACGTAGCTCTCGAGCGTCTGCACCAGAAGGTAGACGGCCATTCCGGCGACCACGCCCTTCAGCCCCGAGGCGAGGGAGGCCAGCACGATGATGATGCCGGCGACGAGCGCCCCGATGGTCGGGATGAAGCAGAGCAGCCCGGCCTGGAGCCCGAGGATCAGGGATCCATCGATGCCCACCAGCGTCAGCCCGAGCCAGACGCAGACGAAGATCGCCGCCATCACGACGAGCTGGCCGAACAGCCAGTGGCGCAGCGTGATGCCGATGTCGTCGGCGACGGAGGCCGCGTGGGTGCGCTGGCGCGACGGCACGAAGCGCAGGAAGCCGTCGCGGTAGGTGCGCGGCTCGGCGGCCACGAACAGCCCGAGCACGACCACGATGAACACGTTGCCGATGGCGCCGAACACCGCCAGCGCCACCGTCGAGGCCTGGCCGAGCACGCTGCCGGCGCCCGAGAGCAGGGTGCCGGGGCTCGGCAGGCTCGGGCCCTTCGGGCGCTCCTCCTCGGCCGCGCCGCCTTGCGCCCCGCCGCCCTGGGCGGCCGCGTCCTTGAGCTTGCCGAAATCGAGGAAGCGGGTATCGACCCCGCGGGCGTCGAGCCAGGACTTCACGGTGCCGGACTGCTCGCGCAAGGTCTCCCCCAGGCGCTGGGCCTGCCCCGCCACAGTGGCGCCGCCGAGCCCGACCATGCCGAGGACCATGACGGTGAGCAGCACGCTGACGATCGCGAGCCGGAACCCGTGGCCGAGCGGCACGACGCGGCCGAGATAGTGCGTGAGCCCGTCGAGGAAGACCGCGAACAGGATGCCGGCGAAGATCAGCAGCAGCGTGTCGGCCGAGTGCCAGGCCAGCAGCAGCGCCGCCGTGAACGCCACCACCCCGATTCCGGCGAGGACGAGCGAGCGGGTGCTCGTCCAGGCGGGGCGGGGTGCGCCCGGCGCGAGGGCATCCGGCGAGGGGGAAACGGGCATGTCGGGGGAACTCTCCGGCCGGCGGCACCGGGCCGCCCTGCCGGCACACATAGCCTTGCGCGGCCATCCGGCGACCGCCGTACCGCTGCCTAACCCTCCTCGCGCCGGCGCCGCACGCCGGCGAGCACGGCGGGATGCGCCGGGGTCTTCCAGGCCGCCTCCTCCGGCGCGGCGACCGGCTCGGGCGCCGTCATCCCCTTGGGCAGGGCGATGGGCTTGGGCAGCGCCAGCGCCGGGGCCGGGCGGCGGGGCGCCCACTCCTCCGGTTCCAGGATCTCGACGACCGGCATCGGCCGGCGGCGGGGCCGCTTCCGGACCGGCTGCGGCGCCCGACCGAAGACCCGCAGCAGGGCCCAGCCGACGAGGCCGCCCCAGGCGAGGAGCACGCCCCCGGGCGTCGGCCGCTCGGAGATCAGGAGTGTGACGAGCCCGACGAGCGCGCAGACCATCGCGAGGTTGCGCGCGCTGAAGGGATCGAACGGCAGCGGGTCGGAGGATCTGTGGTCGCGGATCATGGGACGAGCTTGCCCGAGCCCGGTCAGCGAATCCTCAGCTCGACCGCTCGAATTGTCCGCAATCCCCGCTTCCCACGATTCGAATGCTGTCGTTTTCGTGGATTCACCCGCGAAGGGGCGCTGCCCGCCCGGGCCGGCGCGGCGCGCGGGACGTCATGTCGATCCGTGCGGGGCCCGCGTCGCGACGGTCGGGGCGGGTGCCCGCGCTCACCAGCGCGCGGCGGCGGCCGCGTCGTGCTCCATCGCCTCGACCCAGCCGCCCAGGGTGCCGTCGGCCCGGTGCTCGCGCTTCCAGAACGGCGCGCGGGTCTTGAGGTAGTCCATCAGGAAGCTCGCGGCCTCGAAGGCGGCGGTGCGGTGGGCGGAGGCGGCGAGCACCAGCACGATGCCCTCGCCCGGCCGCACCAGGCCGTGGCGGTGGATCGCCACCGCGCCCTGGAGCGGCCAGCGCCGGGCGGCCTCGTCGAGCACGCGGCCAATCTCGGCCTCGGCCATGCCGGGATAATGCTCGAGCTCGAGGGCGGCCAGCCGCCCGTCCTCGTCGCGGCACAGGCCGGTGAAGCTGACGACGGCGCCCGCCCGCCCGCCGAGTTCCGCCGTGAGGGCGGCGATCTCCGCCGCGACGTCGAAGGGCTCGGGCTGGATCGAGAGGCGAGGGGTCATGACGGGTCCGCGCAGAGAGATCTGACCGGGCTCTCTAGCGCATTTTCCGACGGAGTGGATGCCGGTTCGTCGATAGAAAATGCGGCAAAATCAAAAACCTAGAGCGCTTCGCGATTGCAACGCTACGGTACACGACAGGGGCGTGAAGCCATTCTGCGTCAAGGCTTTCCCATGCACAACCTCATCCTGAGGTGCGGGCGATCGACGATCGCTGAGCCTCGAAGGAGGCCTCCAGACATCGCAGCGACATCTGGAGGCCTCCTTCGAGGTCAGTCGATCTTCGATCGACCAACGCCTCGGGATGAGGTCGCGGGTGGGAGAGACAATCATCGCGGATTCATGTCGCTGTCGTGCACCGTGTTGCAACGCGATCGTGAGGCGCTCTCGCACGAACGCCCCCGGGCCGAGACACGCCTCGGGACGGGCCGCGCGCGGCAGGCTGTGCGCGGCGCCCGCGCGGGGGTAGACCTGGGCGAGGAACGGCCGGCCTTGTGCGGCCGGAGGATCGCCCCCGTGACCCCTGACCTCCTCCTTCCCTACGACGACACCGAGCCGACCTTCGCGGCCCGGCCGGTCTGGTGCGGCCGCGGCAGCGCGGTGATCGGGCGGGCGAGCCTCGGCGCCCAGGCCTGGCTCGGCGACGAATCGGTGATCCGGGCCGACGGCCACGACGTGGTGGTGGGCGACCGGTTCTGGCTCGGCGCCCGCTCGACCCTGCACATCGCCGCCGAGATGTATCCCTGCATCGTCGGCGACCGGGTCACGGTCGGGCGCGACGCGGTGGTGCATGCCTGCACGGTCGGCGACGAGTGCGTGATCGAGGAGGAATGCGTCGTCCTCGACGGGTCCGTGATCGAGGACGGGGTGCTGCTCGAGGCCGGCAGCACGGTGTTTCCGCGCACCACCCTGCCGGCGGGCTTCGTCTGCGCCGGCAGCCCGGCCCGGCCGGTGCGGCCGCTCGCCCCCGGCGAGCTGGCGGAGCGGGCCGAGCGCCTGCGCGAGGCCGCCGCCGCCGAGCCGGCCCCGGGCCCGGGCGAGGCCTTCGCGGCCGATCCCGCCGTCTTCGTCGCCCGCACGGCCCGGCTGCACGGCCGGGTCGCCCTGGCGGCGGGGGCGAGCGTGTTCTTCTCCTGCCGGCTGGAGGCCGGGCTCGGGCCGATCGTGATCGGGTCGAACGTCAACGTGCAGGACAATTGCGCCCTCCACACCCGCGCCGACGGCCTGGTGATCGGGCACGACACGACGCTCGGCCACAACGTGCGCGCCGGCGACGGCCGCATCGGCCCGCACTGCCTGGTCGGCATGGGGGCGCGCCTCGGCCCCGGCACGGTGGTGGAGGCCGACGTGCTCGTCGCTGCCGGCAGCGCCACCGATCCCGGGCAGGTGCTGGATTCCGGCTGGCTCTGGGGCGGGCGCCCGGCCCGGAAGCTCGCGCGCCTCGATTCGGAGCGCCGCGCCATGATGGCCCGGACGGTGGCGAGCTACGCGGCCTACGGCCGGACCTTCCGCCGGCTCCAGGCGCGGTCGGGCGGGGAGGGTTAGAGACCCGCCGCCGCCCGTCCCGATCCGGCCCGGCGGGCGGCCTCGGCCACGTCGAGGAGGTGGCCGAGCTCGGCCGCGGCCGCGGCCACCCGCTCGGCGACCCGGGCGTCGGTGACGATCCCGTCCTCGATCTCGGCCTCGCCGGCATAGACCGCCGTCGGCGCGACATGGGCGGTGAAGAAGCCGAAGAGCGGGCGCAAGGCGTGCTCGACCATCAGGGCGTGGCGCGGCCCGCCGCCGGTCGCGGTCAGCACCACCGGCTTGCCCGCGATGGCGGCGGGATCGAGGAAGTCGATGACGTGCTTGAACAGGCCCGAATAGGCGCCGTTGTGCACCGGCGAGCCGACGACGAGCCCGTCGGCGCCCTCCATCGCCTCGATCATGTGGGCGATCGGCAGCGGCAGGGCCTGCCGCGTGGTGGCGCCGAGGCCCGTGCCGATCTCGGCCAGGTCGTAGACCTTGAGGTCGATGGGGCGCTGCCGGCCGAGCTCGGCCGTGACCGCCTCCACCAGCGCGCGGGTCCGGGACGGGCGGCGGACGTTGCCCGAGAAGGCGACGATGCGGGCTGGTCTCACGGCGGGCTCCGGTTGACGAGGACGGGTTCCCGGAACGGATCGCGGGACCGGTCGCGGCGGCCCCGGACTGTGCCGGGAGCGCGCGCGAGGTCAATGCGAAACCGGTGCCAGGGCTCCCCGTCCCTTAACGGGACACGCGGTCCCACGTCCCGAGTAGATGGGGCAGGTCGGCGAATTCGTCGAAGACCCGGACGGCGCCGGCGGCCAGAAGATCCGCCCCGGCCCGGTCGTGCGACCAGTGGCCGCCGCCGCAGAAGCCGAGCGCCGGGATCCCGGCGGCCCGCGCCGCGGCGACGCCCGGCACGCTGTCCTCGATCACCACGCAGGCCTCCGGCGCCACCCCCATCTGCGCGGCGGCGTAGAGGAAGAGGTCCGGGAACGGCTTGCCCCGCGACACCATGGTGGCGCTGAAGACATGCCCGTCGAAGTGCCGCAGGAGGCCGGTGAGCGTCAGCGCGTGGCGCAGGCGCTGCGGATCGCTGCTCGAGGCGACGCAGCGCCGGTCCGGCATCGTCTCCAGCACCGCGGCGACGCCCGCGATGGCCTGGAGCTCGGCGTCGAAGGCCCGCAGGGTGTCGGCCCGCACCGCGTCGACGAAGCCCTCCGGCGTCGGCACGCCGTAATCGGTGGCGATGTGGGCCATGATCGAGGTCATGCTGGTGCCGGTGAAGCGCCGCGCCACCGTGGCGAGGTCGATCGGCACGCCGATGCGCTGCAGGTTCTCGGTCAGGCGCGCGAGGCTGATCGGCTCGCTGTCGATCAGCACGCCGTCGCAATCGAAGATCACCAGTTCCGGTCGCCCGCCCGTCCTGCCGCTCATGCCGCTCCCCTCATGCTGTTGCCCTCATGCCGTTCCCCTGGCCGTCGGTCCGCCGGGGCCGTGGCACGCCGGGTCGTGTGGGATCAACCCGCCACGGTGCCGCGCTCACGCTCGCGCCGCCCCCCGCAAATCCTTGCGCCGGCAAGGGCCTCTCACTACTCAAGGTGCCGCGCGTCCCGGGGGGCGCGGTCCGGAGCCCTGGATGATCCGCTTCCTGTGCCGTTGCCTCGGCCTCTTGCTTCTCGCCGCCGGCTTCGTCGGGATCGTCTATGACGGCGCCCGCTCGATCGCCAACAACGCCGTCCTGGTCACCTCGGTCAGCGATTTCGCCTCCGCGCTGATGAAGGACCGGGCCGCCAGCCTCCAGGCCATGGCCGAGGGCGGGCAGCCGGCCCTGTGGAAGCTCCTGGGCCTGCCCTTCACCCTGTCGCCAGCCGCACCGGTCGCCCTGGTCCTCGGCCTGGTCCTGCTCTGGCTCGGCCAGCCGCCGCGGGCCGGCATCGGCACGGGTTTCCGCCCGTGACCGCGGGCCGACCCCTTCCCCCACGACCGTCCCTCCAGAGACCTTCCTGCGCGAGCTTGCCCGGCGATGCGGCCTGACACGATGGGGCGTACCGCGATCGCGGTCCTGCCCGGCCTCTCCCTCTGCGTCGCCGTCACGGCGGCGGCGAGCCTGGTCCAGGCGGCGGAGGAGCACCTCGTCCACCACCCCTACGTCGAGGCGCTGGTGATCGCGATCCTCGCCGGCATCGCGATCCGCTCGCTGTGGGAGCCGGGGCCGCGCTGGCGCATCGGCATCGCCTTCAGCGCCAAGCAGCTGCTGGAGGTCGCCGTGATGCTGCTCGGCGCCTCGATCAGCCTCAAGGCGCTCGTCGCCTCGGGGCCGGCCCTGCTCACCGGCATCGTCGCCACCGTGGTGATCGCGCTCGTCGCCAGCTACGTCATCGGCCGGCTGCTCGGCCTGCCGGCCCGGATGTCGATCCTGATCGCCTGCGGCAACGCGATCTGCGGCAACTCGGCCATCGCGGCGGTCGCCCCGGTGATCGGGGCGAGCGGCGACGACGTCGCCTCCTCGATCGCCTTCACGGCGATCCTCGGCGTCCTCGTCGTGCTGGGCCTGCCGCTCCTGATCCCGCTGCTGGGCACCAACCCGACCGAGTACGGCGTGCTCGCCGGCCTCACGGTCTACGCGGTGCCCCAGGTGCTCGCCGCCACCGTGCCGGTGAGCCTCGTCAGCACCCAGGTCGGCACGCTGGTCAAGCTCGTGCGGGTGCTGATGCTCGGACCCGTCGTGCTCGGCCTGTCCCTCGTCGCCCCGCACCTGCGCGACGAGCCCGGCGCGCCGGCCGGGGCGAGGAAGAAGCTCGGCTTCTTCAAGCTGGTGCCGTGGTTCATCCTCGGCTTCCTCGGCCTCGCCGCCGCCCGCTCGCTGGGCCTCGTGCCCGATGCCGCGCTCGCGCCGCTCACCCGGACCGCCGGCATCCTGACGGTGATCGCCATGGCGGCCCTCGGGCTCGGGGTCGACGTGCGGGTGGTGGCCCGGGTCGGCGGCCGGGTGACGCTGGCGGTCGTCGCCTCGCTCGCCGTGCTGCTTCTCGTCAGCATCACGCTGGTGCGGGGGCTCGGGATCTCCTGAGCGCCTGCTCGGGCTGCGTGAAGCCCTCGTCCCACTCTCGACCTCATCCCGAGGCGTCAGTCCCATCGTCGATGGGCCGACACCTCAGGCTGAGGTTGCCGATGGGGTCAAAGGCCCTCCCGACGACCATGGCATCGGTCGAGCAGGCTCCGAGCCGGGCCGGGCATCAGTTGCGCAGGGTCGCCGCCCCCGGGCGCGGCCCGACCCCCTCGGGGACCGGCACCGAGGT
This sequence comes from Methylobacterium ajmalii, assembly GCF_036448855.1. Classification (NCBI taxonomy): domain Bacteria; kingdom Pseudomonadati; phylum Pseudomonadota; class Alphaproteobacteria; order Hyphomicrobiales; family Methylobacteriaceae; genus Methylobacterium; species Methylobacterium ajmalii. The sequence goes on along the minus strand of NZ_JAZFXT010000012.1, from coordinate 71,697 downwards.
CGCGCCGTAATTGGCGTTGAGGTGGAGGTTCGGGCCCTCGTAGAGGTTGATCTGCCGGGCGACGATCACCGTGTAGGCCGACTGATCGGCCACCGGGCGGCTGCTGTCGACGATCAGCCGGCCCGCCGGCAAGTAGATCGTCCCCAGCATCGTGCGGGTGTTGTCGCTGAGGATGCGGTACTCGCGCATCGGCTTGGCGCCGCCCGGGGGCGGCGGGGGCGGGGGCGTGATGTAGGTGTCGATCGGCACCGGGACCGGATCGAAGACCGTGCGGCTCTCGGCGATCAGGAGCCCCGCCATCAGCCCGCTCGTCGGCGCCGTGAGGCTCACCGCGGTGTCCTTGTCGAACAGCATCCCGCCCTTGCTGCCGGTGAAGTAGAACGCCACCCCCTGGCCCGACACGCTCGCCTTCTTGTCGACGATCAGCGGCCCGTCCTTCATCACGTAGGTGCCGGGGCGCAGGGTGACGATCGCGCTCTCGGTGATGCGAAGGCCGCCGCAATAGGTGCCGGGATCGAGGGTGACGACGCCCGTCACCATGTCGATCGGGCCGGGCGGCGGCATCTTCTTGCCGGGATTGGCCGACGGGCTCAGGATCACGCAGTCGTAGTCGGGCGTCGGCAGCGGCCGGTCCTTCAGGGGGTCGTCGATCGGCGTGCAATCGGTGATCGGCGCCGGCGTGAACAGGGCCTTCGATCCGTCGAAGCCCCCCGCCGAGCAGATCGAGAGCGCGCGGGCGGTGGCGCTGTCCTTGCCCTGGATGCCGCTCGGGCTCCTGGAGTTCGAGTAGAGCGTGCAGCCCTCGGCGGTGACCTGCGCCCGCTTCTCGAGGTCGAGGGCGCCCTTGGCCGAATTGTCGAGCGCGAGCAGACAGAGCCGGAACGAGCCGACGAGCTGGGCGGTCGCCCGGACCACGATCGTGGTCGAGGGCAGGCTGAGCAGCTTGCCCATGAGCGACGGCACCGTCTCCTCGACCACCGTCGAGACCGAGCGGCGCCCGTCGCCGACCTCCGCGCCGATCAGGCTCCGGCGGTCGGCCGGCGTGCGCGCCTGCGCCTCGATCGCCTGCCGGGTCACGCTTGCCACTGCCGTGTCGTCGGCGTTGGCGAGCTTGAGCATGTTGGCGCCGGCCAGCACCCCGGCATCGGCGGCGCTCTGCAGCTGCGCCTTGCGGTAGAGGAGGCGGCTGTACTCGACGGCGGCGCTCACCGCCCCGAGCAGGACCGGCAGGGCGACCGCGAAGGCGATCAGGAAGGCGCCGCTGCGGTCCCGGGCGAAGCGCGCGAGCGGGTGCGGGCCACGCGCCGGGCCCTTGCCGGGGCGCGGTGTCATCGGCGGATCGCCGCCGGGCGGGAAGCGGGTCGTCGGGTCGGGGCCATGCCTGCGGCGGTGCCTGGAAGCTAACATGTTAGCTTGGGCGCGACAGATCATAACGAACGATGAAAGATACCCATCCCGGGCATCAATATGCTGGGGGCGGCAGGCCCGGCATTCCGATGATGCCGCCGTGGCCTCCGGTGGATCAGGTCGCCGGTGTCGCGGGCCGGCGCTCGGCATCCGGCCCGGCCTTGGGGGCCGGTACCGTCCGGCTCGGCACCGCCTTGGCAGCGGGCTTCGGTGCGGCCTGCGCGGCATCCGATGCCGGCTTCGCATCGGCCGGCTTGATTGCGGATGGCTTGGCGGCAGACGGTTTGGTCGCGGTGGGCTTGGCCGGCACCGCCTTGCCGGCCCCGACCGGGCCCGGGACCGCCTTGCCGGGGGCCGGCTTGGCGATCGCACCCGTCACCGCCGGCTCCACCGGCTTGCCGGTATCGAGGCCGTAGACGTCGTCGCGGAAATGCACCCGGCCGTCCGGGGTGGCGTAGCCGGTGAGGTAGACGAAGGTCACGGGGATCGGCTTGGCGAGCTTGATGTCGCGCCGCTCGCCCGTGGCGATGCCGGTCTCGATCTCCATCGGGCCCCAGGTCGAGCCGGGGCCGTTCGGGCCCGGCGTGCCCTCGAGCAGCCAGCCGACCAGCGCCTTCACGTCGGCGACCCGCACGCAGCCCGAGGAGTGGAAGCGCACGTCGCGGGAGAATAGCCCCTTCGAGGGCGTGTCGTGCATGTAGACCGCGTGCCGGTTCGGCATGTCGATCCGCACCTGTCCGAGCGAGTTGTCGAAGCCCGGATCCTGGCGCAGCGTGTAGTTCACCGCCCGCTCGGTCGACCAGTCGACGGCGGTCGGCTGCACCTCCTGGCCCTGTCCGTCGAGCATGCGGATGTGCATCTTGGCGAGGTAGCCCGGGTCCTTGCGCATGTGCGGGATGATGTCCTTCTTGATGAGGGACACCGGCACGGTCCAGGTCGGGTTGAAGTTGATGTTGGTGATCTTCGTCTCGACCATCGGCGAGGCGCGCTCGGGCTTGCCCACCACCGCGACGTAGCGGCGCGCGACGCTGCCGTGGTCCACCGCCTCGACGGCCGCCGACGGGATGTTGACCGCGACGTAGCGGTCCCCGAACGGGAAGCTCGACCCGATCAGCCGGTTGGCCGAGGCCGCGAGCTGGCGCTGGCGCACGCTCGCCGGCACGTTGAGGGCGGCCAGCGTCTGGCGGCCGAGGAGCCCGGTCTCGGGCAGGTTGTGCCGCGCCTGGTAGCGCTTGAGCGCCGCGACGAGGCCGGGATCGAGCTGGTCGCCCTCCGGGCCGCCGGGCGCGAGGTCCTCGGTCATCACGAGGTGGCGGCGCAGAAGCGGGATCGCCGGGTTGCGCTCGCCGGGCTTCACCGTGAGGTCGGCCGGCAGGGACGGCCAGCCGCCGGCCTCGACCAGGCCCTGGTAGCGCTCAGCCGCCCGCAGGGTGTCGAGGAAGGTCGCCGGGGTGAGCGTCGGGGTGGTGTCCTGCGACATCCGCGCCACGACGAGGGGCGGCAATTCGCGCGAGACCTTTTTGGGAGCTTGCTTGCCCTCGGCGGGGCGCGGCTCGGAGAGCCTCGGGTCCGCAGGTCTTGCGTCACCCGTCCTCGGGGCGGCGCCGGGCTTGATCGGGCCGACCGGCAGCGGCGGCGCGTCGCCGGGCAGGGGTTCGGGTGCGGTCGTCGCCTCGCGCCGCGCGGGCTCGACCGCGGCCGGCGGGACCGGGGCGGCCTGCGCGGACGGGCCCTGCGCTGTAAGTCCTTGCGCGGCGGTGCCCGGCACCGGGGCGGGCGGTACCGGGGCCGCGGGCTCGACGGCGGCCGCGAGGCCGGTGCCGAGCATCCAGGCCACGGCCGCCGCCGACGTCAGGTACGGAAACGCAACACGCAATACCATCGCGGGCCTCGGACAGGGACGCCCCCAGCTTGGTCACGCGAGGGTTACCAAAAGCCTGCCGACCTGACTCAAGGGCGAGTGGGGGCGAGCGCCCCCCGGGTCGCCGCCAGGATCTCGTCGGAGAGGGCGGGGTCGTCCACCGCCCGGGCCAGCACCAGGGCCCCGACGAGGCTCGCGACGGCGGCGAGCGCCGCCGCCCGGTCGCCCTCCGGCAGGGCCTCCTGCATCCGGGCGAGCCGCGCCTCGAGTCCGTCCGTGAAGGCGCGCCGCACGGGGGCGGGCTGGCGCGCCGCCTCGCCGCCCAGGGCCGCGAGCGCGCAGCCGCCGCCCGGTCGGTCGCGGTGGGCCGCCGACAGATAGGCCGCGACGAAGCCGGCGAGGTCCGGTGCCGCCCCGGGCTCCCGCGGCGCGGGCGCCAGCGCCTGGGCGAGTGCCTGAGCGGCCAGGTCCTCCTTCGACGTGAAGTGACCGTAGAAGCCGCCATGGGTCAGGCCCGCGGCCTCCATCACCTCCGCCACCGTCACGACGGAGAAGCCCTTCTCCCGGAAGAGGCGGCCCGCCGCCTCGAGGATCCGGCGCCGGTTCTCCTGGAACTGCTCGCGGCTCACCCGCATCCGACGGTCGGCTCCCTGCCGTTGACATGATTGAGGACGGCGATCATCAATATAATAACATGACGCGCGTCATCAAAGAAGGCCGGAGGGGAAGCGATGGACGCCACCTCGTCGCAGGAGGACGGACCGGTGCGGGAGCGCCGGGTCGCCTGGGCCGATCCGCGGGCGACCGCCCGGGCCGGCCACGGCATGGCCGGGCTCGACTTCCTGCGGGCGCTGATCGCCGGTGACATGCCGCCGCCGCCGATCGTGACCCTGATGGGCATCGCGCTCGCCGAGGCGGAGCCGGGCCGGGTGACGATGCGGATGCCGGCGGGCGAATACCTCTACAACCCGATCGGCAGCGTCCATGGCGGCGCGCTGGCGACGCTGCTCGACAGCGTGATGGGTTGCGCGGTCCACAGCACCCTGCCGGCCGGGCGCGGCTACACCACGCTGGAGATCAAGGTGAACTACCTGCGGGCGGTGACCGAGGGCTCCGGCTCGGTCACGGCGATCGGCCGGGTGGTCCATGCCGGGCGCCGCCAGGCGGTGGCCGAGGCGAGCCTCGCCGACGAAGCCGGCCGGCTCTGCGCCACCGCCAGCACCACCTGCCTGGTCTTCGACCTGCCCCCTTCCCGGGAGGAGCGCCCGTGAGCCTGCCCTATCGCACCGCCCTCATCGTCGGCGCCGGCGCTGGCATCAGCGCCGCGCTCGCCCGGCAACTCGCCGCCGAGGGAGTCCGGGTCGGCCTCGCCGCGCGCGACACGGACAAGCTCGCCGCCCTTGCCGCCGAGACCGGGGCCGAGACCTTCGCGGCCGATGCCGCCGACCCGCAGGCGGTCGAGCGGCTGTTCGCGCAGGCCGATGCCCGCATCGGCGAGCCCGACGCGGTGATCTACAATGCTAGCGCCCGGGTCCCCGGCCCGCTCGCCACCCTCGATCCGGAGGCCGTGCGGCGGGCCGTGGAGGTCACCGCCTTCGGCGCCTTCCTGGTCGCTCAGGCAGCGGCGCGGCGCATGGAGAAGCGGGGCCACGGCGCGCTCCTGTTCACCGGCGCCACGGCGGGCGTGAAGGGCTTTCCGCTCTCGGCCGCCTTCGCGATGGGCAAGTTCGCCCTGCGCGGCCTCGCCCAGAGCGCGGCGCGCGAGCTCGGGCCCAAGGGCATCCACGTCGCCCATGTCGTCGTCGACGGCGCGGTACGCAACGCCCGCCGGCCCGACCCGGCGGACAAGCCCGACAGCACCCTCACGCCGGAGGGCGTGGCCCGCGCCTATCTCGACCTGCTGCGCCAGCCGCGCGATGCGTGGTCGTTCGAGGTCGATCTGCGGCCGTGGGTCGAGCGGTTCTGACGAGCATCCGCTGCCCGGCCGGTCCGGGGCGTGGCCCGCGGCCTCGGTGGTTCTGCCCGGTGGCGGTTCTGCCCGGTGCATCGTCGTCGGTCGCCCCGGGACGGGGGAGGGGGCGGCGGAGGCCGCCACGACCTCCACCCCGGGGGGCCCGACGGCCGCCCGAACCCCTCATCCGCGATAGCGCGCCGCCGCGTGCTCCTGCGCGAAGTTCGGTATCATTGCCCGGCGCGCCGCCTCGAACGCTTCCCACTGGCTCTCGTCCGGCAGGGACGGGATCGTCACCGCCTCGCGCCGGTCGAAGCCCTTGAGCGCGGCGTCGACCATCTCGTCGACCGCCATCACGCCCTGCAGGCTCTCCACCGCGCGCCCCGAGCGCTCCCAGATCTCGGTGCGCGTCGCGGCCGGCAGCACCGCCTGGACGTAGAGGCCGCGGGGCCCGAGCTCGGACTGGAGCGCCTGCGACAGGGTCAGCACGTAGGCCTTGGTCGCCCCGTAGACGCCGGGCAGCCATTCGGGCGCCAGCGCCACCACCGAGCTGATATTGACGATGCTCCCGCCGCCCCGGGCCAGGAACCCGTGCGCAGCGGCTCCGGCCAGCCGCGTCAGTGCCACCACGTTGAGGTCGACGAGGCGGTATTGCGGTGTCAGGTCGTCGGCGGAAAAACCAGCCGGCGCCGCCGCGCCGGCATTGTTCACGAGAAGGCCGATCCGGTCGTCGTCGCGCAGGCGCGCCTCGACCGCCGCGAGGCCGGCCGGGTCGGTGAGGTCGGCCGGCAGCACGTCGACCGCGACGCCGGTCTCGGCCCGCAGGCGCGACGCCAGCGCCTCCAGGCGGGCGGCGTCGCGCGCCACCAGCACCAGGGGATGGCCGCGCCGGGCGAGGCGGTCGGCATAGGTGGCGCCTATGCCCGACGAGGCACCGGTGACGAGGGCGGCGGGCGTGTGGTCGCTCATGGGAGGGCTCCTGATCAGCGGCTTTATCATGATTGCCGTCATGTATGTATTGATGACGATCATCATCGAAGTCGTCAATCCGGCGGCCCGCCGCCGCGTGCGCCGGCGCACGCCGGGCCGCAACCTCCGCACAAGGCAGGGGCGTCACAGAGCGATCAGGCAAGGTCGCCTGCGCTGGGACGGGATTGGCGGAAGAGATGTCCGGTCGCGAGCAAGCCGAGAGGCTGTGGAGCAACATCGTCGAGCTGGGGGCCCGCCGCCTCGCGGCGCTCGGGCTGATCGGCCTCGTGGTGTTCCTGGCGGTGGGCCTGGGCGCCTACTACCTGAGCCGGCCGGCGCAGGAGACGCTCTATACCGGGCTCTCGCGCGAGGACGTCGCCCGCATCGGCGGCGTGCTCAAGGATGCCGGCATCCGCTTCGACGTCAGCGCCGACGGCGCCGCCGTGCTGGTGCCCTACGGCAATACCGCGCAGGCCCGGATGCTGCTCGCCGAGAAGGGCCTGCCGCAGAGCTCGAAGTCCGGCTACGAGCTGTTCAACGACCTCGGCTCCCTCGGCATGACCTCGTTCATGCAGGAGGTGACCCGGGTCCGGGCGCTCGAGGGCGAGATCGCCCGCACGATCCAGGGCATGAAGGGCGTGCGCGCCGCGCGCGTCCACATCGTGCTGCCCGAGCGCGGCTCGTTCCGGCGCGACCAGCAGCCGCCCTCGGCCTCCGTGGTGGTGCGCACCGAGCCCGCCGACGACCGCAGCGGCGCCCAGGCGATCCGCCAGCTCGTCGCCTCGGCGATCCCCGGCATGAAGCCCGACCGGGTCACGGTGATCGGCGCCGACGGCACCCTGCTCCTGTCGGGCGACGACGGCGCCCAGGCCCCGACCGGCAAGATGGCGAGCCTGGAGAAGGACGTCAGCCGGGAGGTCCAGGACCGCATCCGCCGGGCGCTCACCCCCTATCTCGGACTCGGCAACTTCGAGGTCAGCGTCGCGGCCCAGCTCAACACCGACAAGACCTCGACCAGCGAGACGATCTACAACCCCGACCAGCAGGTCGCCCGCTCGGTCCGCTCGGTGCGCGAGAACGAGAACAGCCAGAACCGCAGCGCCCAGCGCCCGACCAGCGCGCAGCAGAACCTGCCCGACCAGCGCACCCGCTCGGACGGCAACGACACCGCCAGCAACGAGACCTCCAAGAAGGAGGACCTGACCAACTACGAGATCGGCCAGAAGAGCATCCAGACGGTCAGCGACGGCTACGCGGTCAAGCACCTCTCGGTGGCGGTGCTGGTCAACCGCTCGCGCCTCGCCGCGCAGGGCGCGACCCCGAACGGCCAGCCGCCCGCGGATTCCGTCGTGGCCGCCGCCGTCGAGAAGCAGATCGCCGAGATCGAGCAGATCGTCGCCTCGGCGGCCGGCGCCAGCAAGGAGCGCGGCGACACCGTGAAGGTGGCGGCGGTCGGCTTCATCAACGACGGCCAGGCCCTGGAGCCGGTGCCGCCGCTCAGCCTCGCCGACGTGATGATGCGGCAATCCGCGACCCTCATCAACGCGGCCACCATCCTGATCGTCGCCGGCCTGCTGATCTGGTTCGGCCTGCGCCCGGCGCTGCGCGCCATCCTGGCGGTGCCGGAGGCGGCCCAGGCGGAGATGGCCGCCCTCGAGGCGGCGGGCGCCGCCGCGGCCCTGCCGGGCGGCGAGGCCGGCGCGCTCCCGGCGCCGGGCGCACAGGGCGTCGTCGGCCAGGCGATGCCGGGCCAGCCGGCGCTGGCCGGGCCGGACGGGATGCCCGCCATGGCGAGCCTGATCGAGGACATGGCCGAGAAGGCGAAGAACTCGCCGCAGAAGCGCCTCGAGCAGATGATCGACCTCGACGAGGAGCAGGTCGCCGCCATCCTCAAGCGCTGGCTGCTGCGTGAGGAGCTGGCGTGATGAACGCCGCAATCTCCCGCTACCTGCCGGAATTCCCCGCGGCCCCGGCCGGCGGCCCGTCCACCCTGCCCGAGACCTTCGACGACCCCTGGGCCGGCCTCGCCCGGGCCCCGCGCCGCGCGGCGGCCCCGTCCGGGACGGATCGGTCCGATATCCCCGTGACCGATCTCTGCGTGGCCGATCTGCGGGTCGCCGAGGCGCTGCTGCGCGAGGTCGTGCAGCCCGCGCCCCGTCCGGCGGCCCCCCCTGCGCCGCCGCACCCGGCCGCCGAGGCCTTCGCGCCGATCCGGTTCGCGCCGCTGCGCCCCGAGGAGCCCGCCGGCGAGGATCGCCCCGCTGCGCTCAAGGCCCCCGTCGCGGGCGAGCCGCGGCGCGATTCCCGGCGCGAGACCCCCGAGGAGCGCGCCGCGCTGCTCGCCGCCGCCGAGGAGCGCGGCCGGCAGCAGGGCCTCGCCGAGGCACGGGAAGAAGCCGAGATCGCCCGCCGCCAGGCCGACGAGGCGGCGGAGATCCGCCTCGAGGCGGCGCGCCGGCACTGGAGCCAAGCCGAGGCCGAGGCCCTGGCCGACGGTTTCTCGGCGGCGCTCCGCGCCCTCGACGCGACCCTCTCCGACCGGATCGCCCGCCTCCTGGCGCCGGTCCTGACCGACGCGCTGCGCCGCCAGGCGGTGGCGGAGCTGAGCGGCGCGCTGTCGCGGCTGCTCGGCCAGCCGCAGGCGGCCAACGTCCGGGTGAGCGGGCCCGAGGACCTGCTGGCGGCGCTCGCCACCCGCCTCGGCCCCCTCGCCGACACCGTGTCGTTCACGCCCGCCGAGACCGCGGAAGTGCAGGTGAGCGCCGACCAGACCGTGATCGACACCCAGCTCGGCGCCTGGACGCGCCTCATCGCGGCGGCGGTGGCGGAGATCTGACATGTCCGAGGGCCACCAGGAAATCATCATCATCAAGCGCCACGGCGACCACGAGGACGGTCACCACGGCGGCGCCTGGAAGATCGCGCTCGCCGACTTCATGACCGCCATGATGGCGCTGTTCCTGGTGATGTGGCTGATCAACTCGACCAGCAAGGAGCAGAAGCAGACCATCGCCGAGTACTTCAACCCGGTGAAGCTCGCCGAGGTCACCCACGACAAGAAGGGCCTGCGCGATCCCCACGACACCCCCTCCGAGCCCGGTGCCGAGGGCGGCAAGGCCGAGGGCAAGGGCGGCGAGGGCAAGGGCGAGGGGAAGGGCGACGGCAAGGCGAGCGAGGCCGCGCCGGGCAGCCGGGCGCGGGAATCGGCCCTGTTCCAGGACCCCTACGCGGTGCTGGCGCGCCTCGCCGCCGAGACCGACCGCGGCGACACCGCGAGCGCCGACGCGGCCGCGCTCGAATCCGGCCAGCCCGGGATCAGCGGCGGCGACGCGGCGCGCGATCCCTTCGATCCGCTCTACTGGCAGGTCGAGCCGCTGCCGCGCCACCGCACCGAGCGGCCGGGCAAGGTCGGCACGACGGTGTCGGCCCCGTCCGAGAACCGCCTCGACGCCGCCGGGCAGGTCGCGTCGTCCAAGCCGCGCGACCCGAAGGACGCGCCGACCCGCGTCGCCTCGGCCGAGGACAGCCTGCCGCTCACGCCGCGCGACCCGGCCAGGGATTCCGCGAAGGAGGCCGCGAAGGACGCTCCCCCCAAGCTCGCCGCCCTGAAGGACCCGGCGCCCAAGGAGGCCGTCAAGGATCTGGCGAAGGACCCGTCGAAGGATGCCGCGAAGGCGGCCGAGACCGCCGCGGTCGCCGCGATGAAGGCCGAGATCGCCAAGGCGGTGGCGCCCGCCGCCATCGGCGCGCCGATGCCGAACGTCGAGGTGCGCCGCTCCGGCGAGGGCATCCTGATCAGCATCACCGACGACATCGGCTTCAGCATGTTCAGCGTCGGCTCGGCCGAGCCGACCCCGAAGGTGGTCAAGGCGATCGAGAAGATCGCCAAGATCATCAACGCCCGGCCCGGCCGCATCGTGGTGCGCGGCCATACCGACGGCCGGCCGTTCCGCTCCGAGACCTACGACAACTGGCGCCTCTCGACCGCCCGGGCCCAGATGGCCTCCTACATGCTGGTGCGCGGCGGCGTCGACGAGGCCCGCATCGAGCGCATCGAGGGCTATGCCGACCGTGCGCCCCGCAACACCGCCGATCCGAAGGCGGCCGAGAACCGGCGCATCGAGATCCTGGTGCGGGGGCTGCCCGAATGAGGCGGCTGCGGGTCCTCGCGACCGCCGGCCTGCTCCTGGCCGGGCTCGTCTCGGCCGGCCTCGTCCCGGCCGCGCCGCCGGCGCATGCCGGCGGCGACGGGCACGGCGCGCCGGCGGCCGACGCGCATGGCGGGGGCGGGGGCGGTGGCGGGCACGGCGGCGGCGGCCACGGCGAGCCGCCCAAGCCGATCGAGCCCCTGCCGGTGGCGGCCCGCGGCCTGCCGGTCGAGCTGGTGCGCACGCTGCAGCTCCTGCAGGACCGCATCGCCCGCGGCTCGACCCAGGCCCACCTCGCCCAGCGCCAGCTCCTCGGCCATATCGAACAGCGCCTGCTCGCCCTCGAACCCGAGACCTGGGCGGCGCCCGAGAACCTGCGGGCGGCGGTGGTCTTCGCGCTCAGCGGCGGCGGTCCGGCCGTGCTGCGGCGGATGATCGAGACCGGCAAGCTGCCCGAGGGCGACGCGGCCCTGGTGGTCGGCTCGCTCGCCTACCTGGAGGGGCGGGAGCGCGAGGCGCGCACCCTGCTCGGCCGCTACGATCCCCGGACCCAGCCCCCCGGGCTCGCCGGCCAGCTCGCCCTGACCCAGGCGGCGGTGACGGTGCGGGAGGCGCCCCGCCGGGCGATCGAGCTCCTCGACCTCGCGCGGCTCCTCGCCCCCGGCACCCTGGTGGAGGAGGGCGCGCTGCGCCGCGAGATCTTCATCCACGCGCAGGGCGGCGACGCCAAGCGCTTCGAGGTCCTGTCGATCCAGTATCTGCGGCGGTTCCGCCGCTCGGTCTATGCCGGCAACTTCCGCCAGCGCTTCGCCACGGCGCTGACCCGGCTCGATTTCGACAGCGACCGCTCCCGCGTTGCCCAGCTCGAACGCATGCTCGACGAGATCGAACCGAGCGAGCGGCGCGACCTCTACCTCCTGGTCGCCCGGGCCGGGCTCGACCAGGGCCGGCGCGAGACCGCGATCTTCGCGGCCGAGCGGGCGATCAGCCTCGCCGGTCCCGACGGAGAGGCCGCCGCCCGGGGCCGGCTCTACCGCGCCGCCGCCCTGATCGTCGCCGAGGGCCGCTACGAGGAGGGGCTCGAGGCCCTGCGCGGCGTCGACCGGGCCGGTCTCGCCCCGGCCGACCTCGCGCTCCTCGACGCCGCGCTCTCCACCGCTCGCCAGATCCGCGGCGGCGCGCCGCCGCCGCCCGCCGCCGAGCCGCCCTCCGCCCGCCGCCCGATTCCCGAGGCCGCCTCGATCACCCGCGCGCAGGAGGCGCTCGCGCGGGTCGATCGGATGATCGACAGGACCGACGACCCGTGACCCCTCTCGACGCCATGCTGCAGGGTCCGCGGACGCGTCTCGACGGTGCCCGCAGCGCCGCCGAGCCGGCCCGCCCCGACGCCGCCCCCGGATTCGACTCCGTGCTCGAGTTCCTCGAAAGCCGCGAGCGGCCGGAGCCGCCCGCCTCGCCGGATGCCGGCACCCAGGCCGCCGCCGACGCCGCCCCCGCACAGGCCGAGCCGGCGCCGCGCGCGGCCGGCCTCGGCGCGCTCCTCGCCGGCCCGGTCGCCGGGAGCCCCGCCCGCCCGGGCGCCCCGGACATCGCCGCCCTGATGGAGCGGGCCGCCGGCCGGGCGGGCGCGCCGAATCCGGCCGCCCCGGCGCCGGGCATCCCGGTCGTCGCCGGGACTGCGCTGCCGGCCGCTCCTGCCGCGCCGCCCATCCCCGGCGCGACGGTTCCGGCCGCCCCCCCGTCCGTCGGGGCGCCCCCGGCTGCCGCCGCGCCCGTCCCGCAGGACGACGCGGCGCCCGCTCCCCCGCCCATCGCACCGGGTGGCCTCCCGCTGCCGGCGGCGATGCGGGACCTGCCGGCCATGGCGCCCCGCGAAGCCCCGGCCCGCCCCGCTTCTGTCCGGGCCGCACCCGCGGAGGCGGCCGCCCCGGCCGATCCCGCGACGCAGAGCCCCGACGCCGCCGAGGCGCCGGCCGCGCCGACGTCCGACCCGGCCGCGTCCCCGCCGGCCGATCCCGTGCTCGCGGCTCCCGGGCCCGGCACTCCCGTCCCGGTCGGTTCGTTGCCCGTCGCACCCTTCGCCGCCATCGCGTGGCCGACGCGTCTCGACACCGCGACACCCGCCCCGGCCGGCGGCGCGGCCCCCCGGGCCGCGGCCCCGGTCCTGCGTCTCGTGGCCGACGCCGTTCCGGCGCAGACGGGTCCGCTGCCGGCCCTCGCCTCCGGCGCGGCCGCGCAGCCGGTCGCCTCGGTGATCGCGCAGGAAACCCATTTCGCCCCGGTCTCGGCGGCCCGCCCCGCGACGGCGCGGGACGTGTCCGCTCCGGCGCCGTCCGGGGTCCGGGCCGCCGCACCGGATCTGGCGCCGCCCGGCCTCGCCCCGGTCGCGCCCGCAGCCGGTGCGTCCGCCATGGCCGCGCCGCTCCCGGCCTCCGCTGTCGCGGCCGGTTCGGCCTCGCCGGCTGGACCCGGCTCCGTGCCTGCCGTTCCGGTGCCGCCGCCCGCCGCGGCCTCCGCTGCGGCCGTTCCGGCTGCGTCCCCGGGGGTCGCCGCCACGATCCCGGCACCGGCCGCGTCCGGCACCGTGTCGACGCCCGTCGGCGGGCCGGCCGCCTCGTCGTCATCGCTCGATCCGGCGCCCGCCTCGACGTCCGTGCCGGCTCCGCAACCCTCACCCGCCCCTGCGGCACCCGCGGCGGCGTCGCGCATCGGCGACGGCTCCGGTCCGGCACCCGCGACATCCGACGAACCCGCCGACGGGCGGCCTGTGACGACCGCGGCCGCTCCCCGCGCGCCGGTCGCCGCAGGCTCCGACGCACAGGCGGGCGCCGCGACCGCCCGACCGCGCGATCCCGCGCAGCCGCTTGCGTCGGCGCCTGCCGTGACCGACGGCGCACCGTCGCCAGCCGCCGGCGAACCGCCGGCCCGGCAGTCCACGAGCCCCGGGCTCGCCCAGGTTCCGGACCGGCCCGGCGCGCCCGCCGCCCCGGCGGCGCAACGCCCCGTCCTCGCCGACCCGGCCGCGACGCTCCCGCCGCGCGAGGCGCCCGCGCCCGCGTCACCTCGGACATCCCCCGACCAGGCCGCGCCAGCCGGACCCTTGCCCGGCGCGGTACCCGGCAGCGCAACTCCCATCGATGCTGCCCCGAGCGAGGCACGCAGCCGAGCCGTCGCCGGCGCGACGCCCGATGCCGGTTTGAACCCAAGGGCCGAGGCCGGTTCCGCGACCCGGGCCGAACCCGCATCCCGGCGCGAGGCTTCGCCTGCGGCCGCTCCGGTGACACAGGCCGCGGCCGCCCGCGCCCTGCCGGGTGCGGTACCGACGAGCCCGGTCTCCACCGTTTCCGGCTCCACTTCGACTCCCGCGGGCGCGGCCCTGGATGAGGCCTTCGGCCGAGCCGCCGCCGGACCCGCCGATGGGGGCGGTGCCGAGCCGGACGCGATGTCCGGGGCCGGCTCCGCGACCCGGACCGGGCCTGCCGTCGAGGACGGCGCCTCGCACGCGACCCGGTCGCCGACGGCCGAAGTGAGAACCTCGGAAGGCAAGCCGATCGAGAAGGCGCCCGAGGCCAAGTCGACCGAGACCAGGACGACCGAGACCAGGACGATCGAAGCGAGGCAGGCCGACGCGAAGGTGTCGGCCGCCTCCGGCGATTGGCGCACCGACGCGCCGGCCCAGCCGGCGGCCGCCGCGACCACGTCCGGCACGGTTCCCCCGGCCGCCTCGGCGCTGCCGCAGACGACCCTGCGCCAGATCGCCGACGCGGTGGCGACCGGCGCCGCCGCGCTGCCGGATCCCGCCTCGGTCCGGGCCGGCGCGGTCGCGGCGGCCTGGAGCGCCGCCGCCCAGGCGGAGGGGCCGGTGCGGCTCCTGACGCTGCAGCTGCGCCCCGCCGAGCTCGGACAGGTGCAGGTGCGGATGCGGCTGCAGGACGGCCGCCTCGAGATGAGCCTGCGGGCCGAGCGCGAGGAAACCGCCGAGCTCCTGCGCCGTGACGGCGGGCTCCTGACCGCGCTAGTGCGCGAGGCCGGCTACCAGCCCGACCTCATCACCGTCCAGTCGGGGCGTGTTCCCGGCGAGGCGGCGCAGCCCGGCCAGGGCGGCGCCCCGGCAGGGCAGTCCTTCACCGCCGCCGGCGGCCAGCAGCAGGGCGGCGCGAGCCCGGACCAGCCGGCCCGCCGCATCCCCGACGCGCCCGAGGAAGGCGGGCGCCGGGCCATGGAGCAGAGAGATGATGCGCAGACCGGCGATCGCAGCGGCCTTTATCTTTAGCACCGTGGCGGCCGCGCACGCCGCCGCCACGGTCTCGGGCGCCGCCAAGGCGCCGCTGCCGGCGACCGGCAACGTCTGCGAGCAGCAGATGGCGGCCGCCGCCGCGCGCCACGGCGTGCCCCTCGGCATGCTGTACGCCGTCGGGCTCACCGAGAGCGGCAACCGCGGCTCGCTCCAGCCCTACGCGATGAACATCGCCGGCAAGGCGTATTTCGGGGCGAGCGCCGCCGACGTGATCCGGCGCCTGGGCGAGGCGCAGGCCAGCGGCGTGCGCCTGGTCGATCTCGGCTGCATGCAGATCAACCACCATTACCACCGGGCGAAGTTCACCTCGCTCGAAGCGATGATCGACCCGCGCCAGAACGTCGAGTACGCGACGGTGTTCCTGAAGGAGCTCAAGGCCCGGGAAGGCAGCTGGACCCTGGCGGTGGCGCGCTACCACGCCGGCCCGAACAACAACCCGGCGCAGAAGCAGTATGTCTGCCGGGTGATCGCCAACATGGTGGCCTCCGGCTTCGGCCAGTGGACCCCGGGGGCGAAGACGTTCTGCCGGTGAGACCGGGCTCGTCGACCCGCGGGCGGGGGCGGTCGCCCTCGCCCCGGAGGCCGTCAGCCGACGTAGGTGTAGCCGATGTAGCGCTTGGCCTCGATCGGGTCGTGGCCGAGCGCGTGGGCCAGCTTCTTGCGCAGCTTGCTGACGTGGCCCTCGACCACGCTCTCCTCGACCCCGTCGCTGTAGACGCCGTAGACACCGTTGAAGAGCTGGGTCTTGGTCACCCGCCGGCCCCGGTTGCGCACCAGGAACTCCAGGATGTGCCGCTCCCGCCGCGGCAGCGAGACGGGGGCGCCGTCGATCTCCGGGTCGCGCCCGTCGAAGAACACCTTGAGGCGCTCCGGGCGGGACGGGGTCGTGTCGCCCTGCGGCTCCTCCGGATCGGCCACCGCGCAATCCGGAGCCGGCTCCGGCGCGCCGTTGACCCGGCGCCAGATCGCCTCGGCCCTGGCCAGGATCTCGCGGACGTGGACGGGCTTGGGCAGCACGTCGTCGATCCCGGCGTCGAACAGGACGAGGGTCTGTTCCAGCGAGCGCGAATCAGCGAGCGCGATGATCGGGGCGCGGGACTGGCGGCGGATCGTGCTGGCGCAGCGCGCGCGCTCGTCGAAATCGCCGAGCAGGAAGCCCTGCACCGCATCGAGGTCGCTGCGGGACGCCGACTCGATCCAGCTCGTGAACTCCTCCGGCGACAACGAAAAAGACGACACGCCTTCTCGGTCGAAACCGGCTTTGAAGCCCGCATTCACGGATTTCCTGGTATCGACCAAGAAATACATCTGTCGTACCCTCATCGAGCCCGGCCAGATGTCGCAGTGGTGCTGCGCTCCAACCTGTGCCCCGTCTTGCACTCCCGGTGCGGAATCTGCGGCCACGGTGCGCCCGATATGCGCGCGCCGTTCCGAAGTCCTGCCGTCCCCGAGTTGTGCCGCTCGAATTCATGTCGCGGCCGGAGCGGCCGGTCAATGATTGCTGCGTCGCAGCAAGCCCGCTTCGCAGGGCTTTTTTAAGAATTGGCGGCAGGTGTGTGCGCGCGGACGCGTTAGGCGGCGGTTAGCTCGACCGGAGGTAGTGCAAACGCTGCCACAACCGACGTTGGGGGGCGAGCCGGCCGGCGCGGGGCCGTGCGACGCGCGGGCGGTGACGGGCCGAATCACCCGCGCCGGCCCCCGGGACAGGTCGTCCGGGAAAAAATCGGGCGCGGACGCTTCCCGTGGACAGGAGACGCCCGCGCCCGATGATCGGCGGAAGGATTTCTTGCAGCGCTTGCGTGGCTCAGGCTGAGAGCCGGGCGTCCGAGAGGGCGCGGGCGAAGGCGTCGAGGCGCAGGGGCGGCGCGTCCTCGGCCAGGATGCGCTGGATCGCGACGCCGACGAAGCAGCCGTCGAGGACGAGCTTGAAGAACACCGTCACGGACTTCGCCGCGAATTCCATGTCGAGCACCACCTTCATCGAGCGGCCCCAGTCGAGGCAGACGTCGGAGGCGTCGGCGTAGGTCAGGGTGGCGTCCTTGAAGAACGGCTCGGCCGAGGAGGCGACGAGGTCGGCGATGTTGCCGTGGCGCTCGCCCCGCACCCAGCCGATCAGCACGCTGCCGTCGAGCAGGCAGAACTCGGTGATGAAGTCGCGGATCGCGGTGGCGAAGACCTCCTCGGCCGCCGCGACCACGTCGCCGGGGATCGCCCGGGCCTGCGCGAGATCGTGGTCGTGAGGGATCATCGTTGTCTCGCGAACAGGAAGAACAGGATCTGCGCGACCGCGCGATAGAATTCCGCCGGAATCATCTGGTCGACCTGGACAGCATCGTACAGCGACCTTGCCAGAGGCTTGTCTTCGATCACCGGGATGCCTTTCTGCTCGGCGATCTCGCGGATGCGCAGGGCGATGAGGTCCTGGCCCTTGGCGAGCACGATCGGCGCCGGCCCCTCGGAGGGCTCGTAGCGGAGCGCGATCGCGAAGTGGGTCGGGTTGGCGATGACCACGGTGGCGCGGTCGACCTGGCCGAGCATCCGCTTGCGGGTGCGGTCCTGGGCGAGCGAGCGCAGGCGCGCCTTCACGGTCGGGTCGCCCTCGACCTGCTTGTGCTCGTCCTTGATCTCCTGGCGCGACATCTTGAGCGAGCGCTGCCAGCGCAGGCGCGCCCAGACGAGGTCGCCGGCGACGATCACGATGGTGGCGATGCTGACGGCCGAGACCAGGCGGATCGCGGTCGTCAGGATCAGCTCGGGAAGCTGGCTCGGGTCGACGAACATGGCACTCACGGCTTTGCCCTGTTCCGAGCGCAGGAGCAGGAGGACGACGAGACTGACCGAGGAGACTTTAAGGACGGCTTTCAGGAACTCGACCTGGCCGGAGCGGCCGAAGATCCGGCTCCAGCCCGAGGCCGGGGAGACGCGGTTCCATTTCGGGGCGATCCGGTCGGCAACGAGGCTCGGAACGTTCTGGGCGAGGGAGGCGACGAGCCCGAAGCCGATCAGGACGAGGAGGATCGGCGTCAGGAACCGGGCGAGCGCGAACCCGGTGGCGTGCATCAGGGTCAGGGCGTCCTCGGCGCTGCCGAGGGCGAAGCCCCCCGGATGGTCGAGGAAGGAGGAGAGGTCGCGGGCCAGCGCCGCGGCCCGGTCCCGCACCACCAGGCTGAGGCAGACCAGCAGGCCGAGGATCGAGGCGAAGACCGGCGCCTCGCGGGAGAACGGGACGTCGCCCTTCTCGATCGCGTCGCGCACCTTCCGCTCGGTCGCGGCCTCGGTCTTGCTCTCCTGGTCGGTCTCCTCAGACATGGTCGAGGCCCCGGGCGTGCTCAGCGGATGAGGGCTTCATCCTCGCCTCCCGGGTTGATCTCGATCTCGCCGCGACCCGCCATGTCCATGGCGAGGTCGGTGATGCTGCGGCGCGCCTCCATCACGTCGCGCTGGGCCGCCGGATCGCCGCCGTTGAGCTCGTGCTCGACCATGCGGCGCACGCGGGCCGAGAGCGCGCTGAGCACCACGGTCCGGAACTCCGCCTCGGTGCCCTTGAGCGCCAGCACCAGCCGGTCGTTGGGGACCGCGTCGAACAGGGTGGTGCGCGCGCGCGGCGCCAGCTTGACGATGTCGTCGAAGGTGAAGAGCAGGCCCTTGAGGATCTCGACCGATTTCGGCCGCGTGTCGGCGAGGCTGGTCAGCGCCTCGTCCATCTGCTGGCGGTCCATCTTGTTAATGATGTCCGCCATCTTGGCGTGGGTGTCGGCGCCCGAGTTGCGCGAGCCGTTGATCAGGAAGTCCTCGTGCAGGCCGCGCTCGATCGCCTGCATGACGTCGTCGGTCACCGGCTTGAAGCTCAGCATCCGGCGCATCACGGTGTTGCGCACCGGCAGCGGCAGGTGCCCCATCACCTTGGCAGCGAAGGCGGGCTTGACCCGCGACAGGATCAGGGCGGCGGTCTGCGGGTGCTCCTTGACGAGGTAGCTCGCCAGCACGCTCTCGGAGGCCGAGGACATCCGCTCCCAGACCGAGCGGTTGGCGTTGCCGCGTACCTCGGCCAGGATGTCGGCGAGCTGGTCGGCCGGGATCAGGCCGGTGAGGAGCTTCTCGACCTCCTGCACCGTGCCGACCAGGCTCGCCCCGCCGGCGAACTCCTCGGCGAAGTGCTCGATCACGGTGTCGACCTGGTCGGGGCTCACCGCCCCGAGCCGCGAGGCCGAGTGGGTGATCCGCTTGATCTCGTCCGGCTCGAAGTACTTCAGCAGCCGTCCCGCCGCGGGCTTGCCCATCGCCAGGAGCAGGGTCGCGACCTGGTCGACGGGCGCGAGCTGCCGGGAGGCGCCGCGCAGGGCCGGGGGGGAGGCCGCCATGTTCACGCGATCAGCCGTTCTGCGCTGCGTCGGCCGGGCCGACCACCTCGGTCAGCGAGACGCCGAAGCGGGAATTGTCCTCCTCGACGATGACGATCTCGCCGCGCGCGATCACCCGACCGTTGACCATGATGTCGACCGGCTCGCCGACCCGGTGGTCGAGGGCCACGATCGCGCCGCGGCCGAGCTTCATCAGGTTGGCGACCGGCATGGTGGCCGAGCCGAGCACGACCTGCACCAGGACCGGGATGCGCAGGATCGAATCGAGGTTGCGCGGGTCCTCGCCCACCGGAACGCCCGGCTGTGGGGCGCCCTGGCTCGGGAAGACGGGGCTGGCGCCGGCATCGGAGAAGGGGCTCGTGCTCATCGCGGGCTCGCGTGGGATCCTGAAGTCCGTGACAGTCCTAAGTGGTCAAGCTGATCCGAGGCTTGCGGGCGGCGGCGCCACCCCGCCGGATGCTCAACGCCCGCTTTCGGCCCGGACCGCGGCGCGGCGGCCGGCCTCGAGGGCATCGAGCGTCGCCTTCGCCTCCTCGATCTTGGCGCTCAGGGCTTCCAGCACCTCCCGGCCCTCGCCGGTGAAGCTGCGCACCGCCTCGCCCGCGCTGGCGAGCGCGTGGCCCGAGGCCGCCACCGCCCGGCCGTACTCGGCCTGGGCGCGGTCGAGGCGCTTGAGCTTCAGGTAGAGCGGCAGCACGCAGGCGGTGGTGCCCACCAGCGCGGCGAGCAGCACCCCGTCAACCAGCGACACCATGCTCCGCCCCTTCCTTGTCCTGGTTGATGGCCTCGTCGATCCGCAGGACGTAGGCGCCTTGGGACTGCCCGGCATGGCACCAGAACAGCGCCTTGTCGTTGCCCTCGAGCTTGATGCGCGTCGCCGGGGTGGCGTCGAGGGCGATCACCTGGCCGACCTTGAGCCCGGCGATCTCGCCGAGGCTCAGGTGGCGTTCCTCCAGCACGGCCCGCAGGTGGACCGTGGTCTTCTGCACCTCGGCGGCGATCTGGCTCGTCCAGCGCGGGTCGCGGCGGGTGCTGGTCTCGCCGGTGAGCACCTTGGCAAGGCTCGGCCTGAGCGGGTTGAGCACCGTCTGCGGGATGATGATGAACATCTCGCCGCCGCGGTTGAGCGCCTGGAGCAGGAACTTGGCCTGGATCGCCTTGTTGCTGCGCCGGCCGATCACCGCGAACTCCATCCGGGTCTCGGTGCGCTCCAGGGTGAAGGCGGTCTTCGAGACGAGGCCGAAGGAGGATTCGAGCGCCCGGCCGACCTGCTCCAGGATCATCTGGGCGATGCGCAGCTCGATCGCCGAGAAGGCGCGCTCGTCGTCGACCGGCTGCTCCGAGCCGTCGGCGCCGAACAGCACCTCGACCATCGTGAAGATGAAGTCGCGGTCGAAGCCGACGAGGATGTGGCCGTCCCAGGCCGGGGCCTGGAAGATGCCCACCACCGCGTTCGAATCGTAGACGTCGAGGAACTCGCCGAAGCGCCCGCTCTCGACCCCGCTCAGGGAGTAGAGGATCGAGGAGGCGGCGAGGTGCTTGAGGCCGTCGCCGCAGGCGGTGGCCAGGCGGTCGAAGATCAGCTGCAGCATCGGCAGCCGGTCCAGGGAGAGGCCGGCGGCCTCCTGGATGCGGGCGCGGATGTCGGCGGGGTTCTTGAGGATCGTCGGGTCCATGGCTGGCGGTGTCCCGGCCCTCAGGCCGCTGCGCGGGTGGTCGGGGTCGGGCCGCGTCGCGACGGGGTCACGCCGCCTCGCGGTTCTGGGCGCCCGGCACGGTGGCGGCCTCGACCTCGTCGATGGTCGGGCGGTCGGCGGCGGCGATGCCCTTGCGGCCGTGCTCGATCGCCACCTGGGGCAGGGCGCCGTTCATGTAGGCGATCAGGCTCTGCTTCACGATGGTGTAGACCGAGCACTGCTTCTCGCGCACGCCCTTCACCTTGATGGCGAGCGGCGCCAGCACGCCGTAGGAGGCGAACACGCCGAAGAAGGTGCCGACGAGCGCCGCGCCGATCAGGCCGCCGAGGATCTGGGGCGACTGGTCGAGCGCGCCCATCGCCTTCACGATGCCGAGCACCGCCGCGACGATCCCGAGCGCCGGCAGCGCCTCCGCCACCGTGTTGATCGCGTTGTAGGGCTTCAGCGCGTACTTCTTGTGCGTGCCGATCTCCTCCTCCATCAGCGCCTCGATCTCGTGCGAGCGGGCGCCGCCGATCAGGATCAGCCGGCAATAGTCGCAGATGAACAGGACCAAGCCCTGGTCCTTGGTCACGTCCGGGTAGTTCTTGAAGATCTCGGAATTCGCCGGATCGTCGAAATGGGTCTCGACCTCGTTGCGCGGCTTGGTCTTGATCTCGCGCAGGAGGGCGTGGATCAGGCCGAGCAGGGACAGGAAGTCCTTGCGCTTGGGGCCCTTGCCGCTGAACGCCTCCATGGTCGCCTTGCCGGAATCGACCACGGTCTTCATCGGGTTGGCGATCACGAAGGTGCCGGCCGCCATGCCGCCGATGATGACGAACTCCCAGGGCTGCCAGATCACGATCAGGTGGCCGCCCATGGCCACGAAGCCGCCGAGCATGCAGCCGATGGCAATGAGCAGGCCGACGAGGATTCCCATGTCCCGCAACGCTCCGTCTTTGATGGCGACGGGTCTAGGACCGGTGGCTTGCGCGGGGCTTTTTCGCGCGGCGGCCGGCCCGCCGTCCCGGGGCCGGCGGGCGGGATTCTCCCCGATTCCCCCGCGGGTTACCCTGAAGTTATCCCGGGTATCCCCAGGCTTCCCGACGCGGCGGCGCCGGCTTAATCGCTTGATAAGGCGGGAATCGCGATAGTCCCTCCTGTCGGCGGGGCCAACTAAGGCCGCCGCGGCAGGCGCAGCGGATGGGCTTTTACAAGCTCAAGACATGATGTCGAACCGCTGACCCCGGTGAGAAGCCGGATGTGTATGAGTGCGCAGACGGATCTGTGCTTCGCGACGGCGAGCACTGGACCTTTTCTCTGCCCCGGTGCGAGCCCGGAGACCATCCCACATTCCCGCCCACGCGCAAGACCGGAATCATCGCCGTGACCAGCCTGCTGACCAACAACGCCGCGATGACTGCCCTGACGACCCTCAAGTCGATCAACAGTCAGCTCGATACCACCAGCAACCGCGTCTCGACCGGCCAGCGCGTCTCGGCCGCGTCCGACAACGCCGCCTACTGGTCGATCGCGACCTCGGTGCGCACCGACAACGCCTCGCTCTCGGCGGTCAAGGACTCGCTCGGCCTCGGCTCGTCGTCGGTCGACACCGCCTATAACGGCCTCAACTCGATCATCACCGACCTGCAGAACATCCGCGGCAAGCTGCAGAGCGCGATGACCCCGGGCGTCGACCGCGCCAAGGTCCAGACCGAGATCTCGGCCATCCAATCGAAGATGAAGGCCACCGCCGACTCCTCGAACTCGAGCGGCCAGAACTGGCTCTCGGTCGATTCGACCGCCACCAACACCAACTACCAGGCGACCCAGAAGGTCGTGGCCGGCTTCTCCCGCGCCTCCGACGGCACGATCAACTTCTCGATGGTCAACATCGACGTCAACGGGATCAAGCTCTACGACCGGACCGCCGGCTCCACGGTGACGAAGCCCGCCACCGCGGCGCTCGTGGTCGGCTCGACCTCGCTCACCGGCACCGGCGCCTTCACCCCGGGCGGCACCGCCGACTTCGCCACGGTGACGGCCGGCCAGACCAAGCAGGTCAACCTGGTCGTCGACCTCGGCGGCGGCGCCAGCGCCACGATCCAGCTCGACAAGGACACCCTGAAGTCCACCGCCAAGGACCTGAGCAAGGTCACCACCGACGAGATGCTGTCGGCGATCAACAACCAGATCGCGGCCTCCGGCACCGCCAAGCTCGGCGGCAAGGTCACCGCCGGCCTCGACACCGCCGGCCGCCTGACCTTCACCACCGTCGGCACCGGCACCGCCGCCACGATCAAGATCGGCGTCGCCAACCCGACCGACTCCACGAAGTTCGTCGCCGCCGACATCGGCTTCGGCGCGACCTCGAACGCGCCGGCCCTGACCGCGGCGAGCAACTACTCGGCGGCGTTCGACATCTCGGGCGCCAACACCCGGGCGATCACGATCAACGACGGCACCACCACGACGACCGTCACGCTGAGCTCCGCGGCCTACGACGCCGCCGGTTCGGCGGTGAGCTCGGCCAAGGCGACGCTGAGCGGCGCCGATGCGGCGACCCTGATCAACATCGCCCTCAAGGCGGCCGGCAACACCGCGAGCGCCAGCTTCGCGGGTGGCAAGCTCAGCCTGACGACCTCGGGCGCCGACACCAACTCCTCGGTGACGGTCACCGCGCCCGACGCCCTCTACGGCTTCACCACCGGCCAGACGGCCACCGGCACCAACGCGGCGGCGGGCGCCGGTACGGCCTCCACCACCACCACCGCCAAGGGCATCCTCGACACCACCGCGGGCAACTACAACGCCTCGTTCGGCGCCGGCGCCTACTCGGTGGCGAACTTCAACATCTCGAACCTCGTCGGCTCGAACGGCGATGCCGACGTGCAGAACATCCTGAACATGGTCGACAAGGCGATCGCCAGCGTGACGGATGCGGGCACGAAGCTCGGCGCCAACAAGACGCAGATCGACGGCCAGAAGACCTTCGTCGACACGCTGATGAAGGCCAACGACCGCACCATCGGCATCCTGGTGGACGCGGACGTGGAAGAGGAGTCGACCAAGCTGAAGGCGCTGCAGACGCAGCAGCAGCTGGCGGTGCAGGCGCTCTCGATCGCCAACTCGGCGAGCCAGAACGTCCTCTCGCTCTTCCGCTAAGCGGGGGAGGGCGGTCCCCCGGGGGCCGCCGTCATCCTGGTCGCAAGAAGGGCCGCGCTCGGGTCGAGCGCGGCCCTTCTTGCGTTCCGGGACGGAGCGGCAGGCGCCGGAGGCCATGGTATCCGGCCCCGATCGATGCGGCCGCCGAGGCGTTGGTTAAGATATTTTCTACGCCATCCCGCCCCGGGCCAGGATCGTGCCGTCTCTCTACGACGTATCCACAGATCGTTGCTGGCCCAATGCTCGCCTCTACGGGACGATGCGGGCGCTGTGTGGTTAATCGCTTCGTAAGCCTATCAAGCCATTATCACCCTATCGAGCGGCGCCACCGGCAACACACGGCAGCGCCGCCGGCAACAATCCAGCGGATGGGTCTCCGGCGAGATCCAAGGACATGATGTCGGTCCGCTGATCCGGTGCGAGTCCGGAGGTGTGATTGCGCGACGGATGGATCCCCGCAGGTCCGTCCCGGTCGTCGAAGGCCCGCTCCGGTCCCTCGACCGACCGACAGGTCGCATCGGTGCAAGCCCGGTGAGCCGAACTCTCCTCCCTTCTCAGCCCGGAAGACAGATCCGTGACCAGCCTGCTGACCAACAACGCCGCGATGACGGCGCTGACGACCCTCAAGTCGATCAACACCCAGCTCGACATGACGAGCAACCGCGTCTCGACCGGCCAGCGCGTCTCGGCCGCGTCCGACAACGCCGCCTACTGGTCGATCGCCACCACCGTGCGCACCGACAACGCCTCGCTCTCGGCGGTCAAGGACTCGCTCGGCCTCGGCTCGTCGTCGGTCGACACCGCCTATAACGGCCTGAACTCGATCATCACCGACCTGCAGAACATCCGCGGCAAGCTGCAGAGCGCCCTGACCCCGGGCGTCGACCGCGCCAAGGTCCAGACCGAGATCTCGGCCATCCAGTCGAAGATGAAGGCCACCGCCGACTCCTCGAACGCCAGCGGCCAGAACTGGCTCTCGGTCGATTCGAGCCCGTCCAACACCAACTACCAGGCGACCCAGAAGGTCGTGGCCGGCTTCGCCCGCGCCTCCGACGGCACGATCACCTTCTCGATGGTCAACGTCGACGTCGCCTCGATCAAGCTCTACGACCGCAACGCCGGCACGACGGTGACGAAGCCCGCCACCGCGGCCCAGGTCGTCGGCTCGACCTCGCTCACCGGCACCGGCGCCTTCTCGGGCGGCACCGCCGACTTCGCCACGGTGACGGCCGGCCAGACCAAGCAGATCAACTTCGTCATCGATCTCGGCGGCGGCGCCAGCGCGGCGATCCAGCTCGACAAGGACACCCTCAAGTCCACCGCCAAGAATCTCGCTGCGGTCACCACCGACGAGCTGCTCGCGGCGATCAACAACCAGATCGCGGCCTCCGGCACCGCCAAGCTCGGCGGCAAGGTCACCGCCGGCCTCGACACCGCCGGCCGCCTGACCTTCGCCACCGTCGGTACCGGCACCGCCGCCACGCTCAAGATCGGCGTCGCCAATCCGACGGACTCGGCCAAGTTCGCCCCCGCCGACATCGGCTTCGGGGCAAGCTCGAACGCGCCGGTGCTGACCGCCGGTACGGCCTACTCGGCCCTCAACATCTCGGGTGCCAACACCAAGATCCTCACGGTCGACGACGGTACCGGCAGCCCGGCGACCACCGTGACGCTGAACGCCGCAGCCTACACTAATGCCGGCTCGGCCGTGTCCTCGGGCGCCGCGACGCTGAGCGGGGCGGACGCGGTGACTCTGATCAACAATCAGCTGAAGGCGGCCAACAGCACGGCGACCGTCAGCCTCGTGGGCGGCAAGCTCGTGCTGACGACGACGGGCGCGGGCACGAACTCGTCGGTGACGGCGAACGGCGCGGACGTGACGAGCTTCGGCTTCACGGCCGGCCAGACGATCACCGGCACCAACGCGGCGGCGGGCGCCGGCACGGCCTCCACCACCACCACCGGCAAGGGCATCCTCGACACCACCTCCGGCACCTACACCGCCATCTCGGCCGGCGCCTACTCGGTGGCGAACTTCAACATCTCGACCCTGGTCGGCTCGGCCGGTGACGCCGACGTCGCCAGCATCCTGAACATGGTCGACAAGGCGATCGCCAGCGTGACGGATGCGGGCACGAAGCTCGGCGCCAACAAGACGCAGATCGACGGTCAGAAGACCTTCGTCGACACGCTGATGAAGGCCAACGACCGCACCATCGGCATCCTGGTGGACGCGGACGTGGAAGAGGAGTCGACGAAGCTGAAGGCGCTGCAGACGCAGCAGCAGCTGGCGGTGCAGGCGCTCTCGATCGCCAACTCGGCGAGCCAGAACGTCCTCTCGCTCTTCCGCTAAGCGGGGGAGGGCGGTCCCCCCGGGGACCGCTGCCATCCTTCTGAACGACGAGAGCCGCCCGCGACCGTCAGGGTCGCGGGCGGCTCTTTCATGATGCGTTCCGGGTGGGATCAACCGACGAAGGTGTAGCCGGTCATGCGCTTGGCCTCGATCGGGTCGTAGCCCAGACGCATCCGCAGCTTCTTGCGCAGCTTGCTGATGTGACCCTCGACCACGCTCTCGTCGACCGCCGTGTCGAGGTCGCCGTAGACGGACTTGAAGATCTGGCCCTTGGTCACCGGCCGGCCGCGGTTGCGGGCGAGGTAGTCGAGGATGTCGCGCTCGCGGCGCGGCAGGAGCAGGCTCTGGCCGTCGATCTCCGGATCGCGCCCGTCGGCGTGGACGGTCAGGCGGCCGCTCTTGTCCGGGGTGCTCGCCGGCTTGGCGTCGCTGCGGTTGGTGCGGCGGCGGATCGCGCCGGCCCGGGCGATGATCTCGCGGACATGGACGGGCTTGCGCACCACGTCGTCGATGCCGGCGGTGAACAGCGCCAGGGTCTGCTCGAGCGAGCGGGTCTCGTTGAGGGCGATGATCGGCGCCCGGGACAGGCCGCGCAAGGCCGCGGTGAACGCCGTGCGGTCGGCGCAGTCGCCGATGACGAAGCCCTGGACCGCGTCGAGGTCCTGGGGCGGCGTGGCGTCGATCCACGTCCGGATGTCGCTCACGTCCAGCCCCCGGGCCGGCACGCCCTCCGCGCCGAAGCCCTGAACGTACTGTGCGGCCACGCTTTCCCGCTCGTCGACCACGATGTACACGCCAGCCCCCAAGATATTTTGACGAGACGTCTTGCTCCGCGTCCAGCAAAGGCGCGAGATTGCTTGCCGTCTGATTGTCGGAAGAAGAGCCGAAACCGTCGCGGTCTTGCCGAGAGGGCATCCGGCTTGCGCCTCGCGGCGCGTATTCGTGAATGATTTGTTAAGGCGAGTGTCGCGCCGAAATGGTTAATTTTCTGTTAAGCTCGCCCACAGGCTGTTCACTTACGGACACAGCCTGTGGCGCCCGGGCAACGCCGGGTTGAAGAAATTCATCGAAATCAATGGGTTGTGGGCCGGTTGGTGCGGTACGGCGCCTGTGGCGGCCGGGCGACAGGCACGGAGCGCTCAGCCGTCGAGTTCGGGGTAGCGCCGGAAGATGCCGTCCTCGCTGAACGGGAGGCGCCGGTCGCTCGCCAGGTAGGCGGCGACGCGTGGCAGCGAGACGACGCGCCGGTGCAGGGCGACCACCATCGGGGTCGCGGCGAGGGCCCGCTCGGTCGCTTGCGGGAAGGCGTAGGCCAGGCCCTCAACGAGCTGGAACAGCGAGAGGTCGGCGTAGCTCAACCGGTCGCCGACGAGGTGGCGCGGTCCGGCGGGATTGGCGCCCAGCACCCGCTCGAGCCAGCCGAGGAATTTCGGGATCCGCTCGTCGCGGAAAGCCGCCGCCCGCCGGACCGCCTCGGGCTTCTGGTCCTCGTAGAAGAGCGAGGTGGCGATCGGATGGTGGGTCTCGTGCACCTCCGCCACCGCGTCCGCGATGGTGAGCTGGATCTGATGGGTCCAGATCCGGTCGGTCTCGCTCTCGCCGACGAGGCCGAGGCGCGGACCGAGATGGAGCAGGATCGCGGACGCCTGGCCGATCACGAGGTCGCCGTCGCGCAGGAAGGGCGGCGCGAAGGCCGGGCGGGGCGGCGCGCCGAGGCGCTCCAGCATGTCGTCGATGCCGTCCTCGCGGGTGACGTCGAGGTAATCCGCCCCCGCCGCCTCGAGCGCCAGGCGGACGAACTCGCCGCGGCCCTGGATGCACGGCCAGTAATGCAGCTCGTAGGCCATCGGTCCGTCCTCGTGCGCTCTACAGCCGGCGCAACTCGTGTCATCGGTCGCGCGAGCAGGCGCCCGGACGTGCCGGGCGCCCCCGGTCTCACCAGCCGCGCATCTCGTCGTGGTTCGGGCGCCGGCCCTGCGGGGTCAGGCCGTCGATCACCCCCGGCAGCACCTGGGCGAGCTGCGACAGCAGGTCGTCGCGGCTGAGGCCGGTCTGCCGGCTCAGGGTGTCGACCGTGTCGGGCCCGAGCGCCTGGGCGAGCTGGCGCGGCTCGATCGAGCGGTTGTGGCCGGAGCCGATCCAGGATTCGATCACGTCGCCGAGGCCGCCGCGGCGGAAGCGGTCGATCAGCTGGTCGAGGCCGCCGCCGGCCGCGTCGTCGGGCTGCTCCCGGTCGAGGCGGGAATAGGGGCCGGTACCCTGGTCGAAGGAACTGGGGTCGAACGGATTCTGCACGCCGCCCGCCGGAGAGGGGGAGGGGGACGCGGTGCCGCCGCCCGGGCCGTCGAGCATTCCGGCGAGGTCGGAATAGGGATTGTTCGGATCCTCGCCGCGCCGGCCCCGTCCCTCGTCCCGCGGCTCGGGTGCGCCGTAGCCGTGCGGGTCGGGGACGTAGCCGTCCTCCGGCCCGCCCTGCGGCGCCGGCCGGCGCCCGCCGCCGAAGATGTCGCCGAAGCCGCCGTTCATCGCCTTGGCGGCGAGCAGCATCAGCAGCGCCTTGACGATGGGCGACATCGCCCCCGTGCCGCCGCCGCCTCTCTCCTCGTGCCGGCTCCCGCCTCCGAGGACGTTGCCGAGCACCGAGCCGATGACCTGATCGAGCAGACCCATGGGTGCGTCTCCCCTCCGCGCATTTGCATCCTGGTTAACCGTGCTCGGCCGCCCCGGTTGCCTCGGGGGCGTCGACCGGCCCGGCGAGAGGATGCGCGGATCGCGACGGCGAGGGCGAAACGTCCGCCGACCTCATCCTCGCCGAGGATCGGACCGCCTGGCGACGGCCTCTGCCCCGATCGGGGACGGCCCTACAGGATGCGGTCCCGGTAGCGAGCCGGGGCCGCCCAGCACTCGTCGCGCTTGCCGAACAGGCGATAGCGGTTGCGCGCGACGAGCCGGTAGACGGGATCGCGCAGTCGGGCCGGGACGAGGCGGAGGATCCCGGCGAGCCGCCAGGGATACCCGAGCGTCTCGTAGATGTGGAGGATGGCGTCGCTGTCCCGGCGCACCCGGGCCCCCTCGACGACGAGCAGGGTGGCCGGGTCGTCCGGATCCACGCCGTGACGGCGGGAGAGCGCCCGGCCGACCTCGCCCTGCATCGCGGCGAGGCGGAACCTCGCCGCCCGGTCCCGCTCCAGCACGAAGCGGGCATTGGCCGAGCACAGCACGCACGCGGTATCGAACAGGATGACGGGGCCGGGAGAAGCCGTCGGGCGGGGCGTCGTCATGCGGGGAGCGTCCACCGAGGCGGCGTCGTGGGGCGCCTGCCTTACCTTCGATCGCCCGCCCCGTCACCGCCGCCGGTGGCGCGGCGGTCCTTGGGGTCGAGCTTGTCGAGGGGGTCGGTCCGCGCCGGCGTGCCGCCGGGCGTCGCCCGCGTGGGCGTCACCTGCGTGTCGGGCTTGAGCGCCCGGGGCGGTGCGATGCCCGGGCCTCCGCCGCGGGCGTCGTCGGGCCGATCGGCTTTCGGGAGATCGGCCTGGGTCGGCTGGTCGCGCCGGTCGGAGATCGCCAGGGCGGGCACGGTGCCGGCGACTAGGATGAGGACGGAGGCAAGGCGAGCGAGCGGGGGCATGACGGTCTCCGGCGGGCGCCAAGATCGGGGTAATCGGGATGGGAAGCGCCTCGGGCCCGCAGCGGTTCCGGGGCCGGCCGCTCACCGGCCGCTCCACGAACGAAGGACCGCCCTTGCGGGGCGGTCCTCGGTCACATGTTCATCAGGGCGCTGGCGGTGCCGAAGGCGGTCATCGCGAGGCCGCCAGCCAGGACGCCGATCATGCCGTAGGACACGGCGCGCAGGAGCTTCATCTCACTCATTTTCAAATTCCCTCGATCTTCCGGATTCGTGTCGGCGTCTTCCCAGGCCGGTCGCGCTCAGCAGCGCTGGCCGCCGGAGGTCTGGCCGTACTGCTTGACCGGGAAGTTCTGCTGGTTGGCGTTGCCCTCCGAGGCCGAGCTCATCGGGCAGGCGCCGTAGAACGGCACGCTGGTATTGGCCGGGCCGATGGAGCCGGTGGTCTCGACGTCGCGCGGGGCGAACGGGTTGAAGGGGGAATTCGCGCTGAATGCCATGGCGGACGAGATCGGAGCGACGCCAAGGACAAGCGCGGTGACGACAGCGGCGATACGGGTCTTCATCTGGTATTCAGTCTCCTGTCTGCGCTGCGGGCCGGGTTTCGTGGCCCGCTCTCTTGCGGTGATTGGAATATAGGACGTCGCGAAGCGGCGAGATGTGCACTCGCGCACGCGGCGGAGCGGAACAAGCATCGCGGTCACGACGTGCGGGCGGCCCGGGATTCCGTTGCGGGAGCACCGCGCGGCCGGGGAGCGCAGCGCACCCGGCGTCACATCCCGCTACCACCCGGGATCCTTCCCTGGAGCTAGTCTAAGCACCGACACCCGGGCGACCGTTCGCGGCGCCCCCCACCGCACGAGGTTCCCGCTGCCGATGGCCAAGCCCGTCCACTCGATGATCCGCGTCCTCGACGAGGAGCGTTCCCGCGCCTACTACGCCCGCGCGTTCGGCCTGGAGCTCGCCGAGCGCATCGGCTTCGACGGTTTCGCGCTCGTCTACCTGCGCCATCCCTCGTCGCCGTTCGAGCTGGAGCTCACCGTCAACTTCGACCGCACCGAGCCCTACGCCCTCGGCGACGGCTACGGCCACCTCGCGGTGGTGGTGGACGACGTCGACGCCGAGCATGCCCGCTTCACCGAGGCCGGCCTGCCCGCGACCCCGGTCAAGGACTTCCAGCACCAGGGCAAGACGCTCGCCCGGTTCTTCTTCGCCACCGATCCCGACGGCTACAAGATCGAGGTGATCCAGAAGGGCGGTCGCTTCGCCTGAGGCCCCGATCGAGCCGGGCCGGGAAGCGCGCGCAGACGCGCCCCGGCCCGATGCAGACGACAGACCGCACAGAAACGATCCCGAGGAGACGCCCATGAGAGAAGTCGATCCGCGCGCGCGGTTCAGCCGCCGCGGCTTCCTGCAGACCGCCGCCGTCGCCGCCCCGGCCGCGGCGCTCGCCACCGGCGCCGGGCTCCAGGTCTCGGAGGCCTGGGCCGAGAACGGCGCCGCCCTGGCCCCGGCCGAGCTGAAGACCCTGGTGAAGATGGCACGGGACATCTACCCGCACGACTTCCTCGGCGACGTCTACTACATCACGGCGATCAAGCCCTGGGACGGCAAGGCCGCCGCAGACGCGGGCGTGAAGACGCTGCTGACCTCCGGCGTGCGCCGCCTCAACGAGGATTCGCAGGCCCGCCACAAGGTCGATTACGCCCAGATCGGCTGGGAGGCCGACCGCGTCGTCATCCTCGAGGGCATCAGCCACACCGACTTCTTCAAGAAGATCCGTTCCGACCTCGTCGTCTCGCTCTACAACCAGCCCGAGCTGTGGCCGAAATTCGGCTACGAGGGCGCGTCCGCCGACAAGGGCGGCTACATCAATCGCGGATTCAACGACATCGACTGGTTGCCGAAGGTCTAGAGCATTTTCCGACGAAGTGGATGCCGGGGCGTCGAAGAAAATGCGGCAAAATCAAAAACCTAGAGTGCATCGCGATTGCAACGCAATCGTGAAGCGCTCTAGCCCGGCAACGCCCACCGATCTATCGAGCGTCAACTAAAGAACAATCAATGAACACCGCGCCGGATCGGCCGCGACCGGG
This sequence comes from Methylobacterium ajmalii, assembly GCF_036448855.1. Classification (NCBI taxonomy): domain Bacteria; kingdom Pseudomonadati; phylum Pseudomonadota; class Alphaproteobacteria; order Hyphomicrobiales; family Methylobacteriaceae; genus Methylobacterium; species Methylobacterium ajmalii. The sequence continues at coordinate 39,788 of NZ_JAZFXT010000012.1, read as the reverse complement.
CCGCGCGGGCCGGAGGAAACCATGGCCACATTCGACCTGAACGACGACGGCCTCGTCGTCATCGTCGGCTCGGGCGCCGGCGGCGGCACGCTCGGCACCGAGCTGGCGCTCAAGGGCATCCGCACCGTCATCCTCGAGGCCGGCGCCCGCCACAACATGGAGGATTTCGTCAACGACGAGTGGGCGAGCTTCGCCCAGCTCGCCTGGACCGACATGCGCACCACCTCGGGCTCGTGGCGGGTGGCGCGGGACTTCCCCAACCTGCCGGCCTGGATCGTCAAGGCGGTGGGCGGCTCCACCGTGCACTGGGCCGGCGCCTCCTTGCGCTTCGAGGAGCACGAATTCCGCATCCGAGACCATTACGGCGCGATCCCCGGCGCCAACCTCCTCGACTGGCCGATCACCCGGGCCGAGCTCGACCCCTGGTACACGAAGGCCGAGGACCGGATGGGCGTGACCCGCACCAACGGCATCCCGGGCCTGCCGGGCAACAACAACTTCAAGGTGATGGAGGCCGGGGCCCGCCGCCTCGGCTACACGGAGGTCCATACCGGCCGGATGGCGATCAACAGCCAGGAGCGGCACGATCGCGGCTCGTGCCAGCAGATCGGCTTCTGCTTCCAGGGCTGCAAGTCCGGCGCGAAGTGGTCGACCCTGATCGCCGAGATCCCGCGCGGCGAGGAGACCGGCAACCTCGAGGTCCGTCCGAACTGCATGGCGATCCGCATCGAGCACGACGCGTCCGGCAAGGTGACGGGCGTGGTCTATGCCGACGGCGACGGCAAGCTGCAGCGCCAGAAGGCCCGCATCGTCGCGGTGGCCGGCAACTCGATCGAGAGTCCGCGGCTGCTCCTCAACAGCGCGTCCGCGCAGTTCCCGGACGGTCTCGCCAACTCCTCGGGCCAGGTCGGCCGCAACTACCTGCGCCACATGACCGGCAGCGTCTACGGCGTGTTCGAGAAGTCGGTGCACATGTACCGCGGCACCACGATGGCCGGCATCATCCGGGACGAGGCCCGGCACGACCCCAAGCGCGGCTTTGCCGGCGGCTACGAGATGGAGACGGTCTCGCTCGGCGTGCCGTTCATGGCGGCCTTCCTCAATCCCGGCGCCTGGGGCCGCTCCTTCACGAGCGCGATGGAGCAGTACCCGCGCATGGCCGGGATGTGGCTCGTCGGCGAGGACCTGCCGCAGGAGACGAACCGCATCACCCTCGATCCCGCGGTCAAGGACAAGCACGGCATGCCGGTGGCGAGCGTCCACTTCGACGACCATCCCAACGACGTCGCAATGCGAAACCACGCCTACAAGCAGGGCGCGGCGATCTACGAGGCGGTCGGCGCCACGGTGACCTATCCGGTCACGCCCTATCCGAGCACCCACAACATGGGCACCAACCGGATGAGCGCGAAGGCCCGGGACGGCGTGGTCAACAAGTTCGGCCAGACCCACGACGTGAAGAACCTGTTCGTCTCCGACGGCAGCCAGTTCACCAGCGGCGCGGCCTGCAACCCGACCCTGACCATCGTGGCGCTGGCGCTCCGCCAGGCCGACCACATCGCCGGCGCGATGCAGCGGCGGGAGATCTGATGCGCCCGCTCGCCCTCCGCTTCGCCCCGCCCCTGCTCGGGCTGCTCGCCGGCGGGACCCTCGCCGGCGCCGCCCTGGCGCAGGGTTCGCCGACGCCGGTCGCGCCGGCGACCCAGCCCGGCGGGGCCGCGGCCTACCCCAACAGCCCCGGCGGCCAGCCGGCGGCCGAGCGGGACGGCCGCTCCGTCGCCACCGACCACGCCGCCTGCCCGGGCCCCGGCCCGTGCCCGGCGGCGCCCGGTCCCTCGGGGGCGGCGGACACGAACCGCACCGCGGCGCCGAGCAGCTCGGTGGGCCGGGCCGGCCCGGTGCCGAGCACCGCCTACCCGGACGCGCCCGGCGGGCTGCCGTCGAACCGCCCGGACGGCGCGGCGCCGCGGTGACCCGCTTCCGCCGGTGACACGAGATCCGGACGATCGCCGCCGGATCTCGTCTCGAAAGCCCGCGCGGTGGAGCCGCAGGCTCCACACGCCCGCGCGATCGATCGGACATCGCATGACGCCGACGATCGGCGGAGGAGCGATGTCGTTCGCTCCTCCGCCCGCCGTCATGCGCCGTCCGGTGCCCGTTCGCCGGCGGATGCCTCGATCGCCGCCTCGTAGGCCGCGAGGCTCGGCGCGGCCGCCGGCAGGGCCGGGATCGCGACCTCGGCCAGCTGACCGCGCGCCGCCACCAGGGCGTCGAGCAGGGCGGCCGTGTCGCGGCCGAACGGCAGCAGCAGGCCGCCGCCCTCGGCGCGGATGCGCTCCGCCGGGGCGCCGATGTCGAGGGCGACGACCGGGTAGCCCGCCGCCCAGGCCTCCGACAGGACGTAGGAATAGGTCTCGGGCCAGACGCTCGACAGGAACACGTAGTCGGGATCGGTCTCGGCGAGCAGGCGCGGCAGGTCGTCGGGCCGGTAGGGGCCGGTCACCGTGAGGCCCGGCACCCGCGCGGCGCGGTCCCGGTCGGCGACGGAGCCGATCACCGTGAAGGCGATCGGCCGCCGCTCCCGGGCCGCGCGCTCGGCGAGCGCCACGACGAGCTCGAAGCCCTTGTGGTTGCCGAGCGAGCCGACGACGGCGACCCGCACGGCGCCGGTCCGCGGCCGGCGCGGCGGCGCGGCGGCGTGGGCCGGCGCCGCCTCGGGATGGGGCACCACCGCGATCCCGGTGAGCCCGAGGCGGCGGGCATAGCGCGCCGCGGTGTCGTGGGAGGGCGCCACGAGGCGCCGGGCCCCGCGCAGGATGCGCTCGTTCGTCGCCAGCCAGCCGCCGAGGCCGCCGCCCATCAGGGCGTTCTGGTCGGCGTAGTCGTGCGTGACCCCCCGCACCGTGCAGTGGCGGCAGACGTCGGCCGGCGGCTCCTCGCAGTAGAAGTCGCGCCCGTCGACCAGGTGGACCTTCGGACAGTACCACTGGAAGTCGTGCAGGGTGACCGCGTAGGGCCAGCGCCCGGAGAGCAGCCGGTCGAGGAAGACGGAATCGTAGCCGAGGCGGGCGTCGAGGTGGAGGTCGACCGCGATCCCGGCCTCCTCCAGCCTCTCGAGGAGGCCGAAGAGTTCGTCCGGCCCCAGGGTCAGGGCCGCCCGGGCGGTGTCGAGCGTCAGCGACAGCCGCCCGCGCGAAGGGACGAGGTGGCCGATCTCGTGGTCGGGGGCCCGGGCGAGGCCGCGGATCTGATCGACGTAGCGCGTCGCCCCGCCGCCCAGGCCGTGGCCGACATGGAGCGTCAGGCGCTGCAGCCGCGCGGCGAGGAGCCGCCCGAGCACGGCGAGCCGGAGCGGCGCGAGCGGATCGGCGGCGAGGAAGGCGTCGACCTCGTCCTGGTATTCCGGATAGAGGGCGACGAGGCGGGCGTGGTTCCGCTCCAGGATCGCCAGCCGTTCGCCCTTGCCGAACGACACCGAGCCCTCGTGCTCGACATAGGTGTCGGTGGCCGCGACGTGGATCCAGCCGAGGTCGCGGGCCTTGAGGCACCAGTCGACCTCCTCGCAATAGCCGCGCCCCCATTCGGGCGAGAGCGCCCCGACCTCGTCGAGGGCCTGCCGGTTGAGGTAGAGGCAGAAGCCGATGCCGGTCGGGAGCGTGACGGGCGCCGGGGCGGCGGCCTCGAGGGCCGCGTCGATCGCGGCGGGCGGCAGGCCGAGGAGCGGTCCCTGCGCCTCCGGCATCCCGGGGAAGCCCAGGATGGTGGCGTTGTTCGACAGCGGCGTGGCGCTGGCGATGCCGGGCCGGCGGTGGCAGGCGGCGGCGAGCTTCTCCAGGGCGCGGGGCGCCAGCACCGTGTCGGCGTTGACGAGGACGCAGTCCTCGCCCGGCTCCAGCAGGGCGAAGCCGGCGTTGACCGTGCCGATGAAGCCGAGATTTTCCCGGTTGCGCAGCACCGTCAGGCCAGGACGGGCCTCGGCCGCCAGGTCGTCGAGGTAGCGCGTCACCGCCGGATCGGGCGAGGCGTCGTCGATGACGAGCGCCCGCATCCGCCCCGGCGCCAGCTGCGGCAGCAGCGAGGCGAGGCAGGCCTTCAGGTCGGAGAGGCCGTTATAGACCGGCACGATCGCGCAGGCCGGCGGCGGCGTGCGGGCGGCCCCGGGCAGGTCCGCCTCCGGCACCGCCGGCTCGCCGAGGACGAGGCGGGCACCGCCGCCGGGCCGGATCGCCGCCACGAGGCGGTCGTGGACGGCAAGGCGCTCCTCGCGGGTTGCCGAAGGATCGTTCGGCAGCAGCAGGGCGCGGGCCTCGGCCCGGGCGAGCTCGATGGTGCCGCGCAGGTGGCCGATCACCTCGCCGGCGCCGATCGGGCCGACCGCGAGGTCGGTGCCCGGCTTGAGCGCCCCGGGCGGGAACGCGAAGGCGGCGGAGTGGCGGCCGAACAGGTCCAGGAGATCGGCGCGCGCGTGGGTCTCGACCTGCGCCACCTCCTCGCCGTCCCGGACCGCCCGCACGACGGTCGGCCGGTCGGGCCCGGCCTCGTCGAACACCCAGCCGGTGACCCGGTCCGGCGCCTCGATGTGGAGGCTCGATCGCAGGTGCGGCGCGTAGGCGCCGAGCGTCGCCACCGTCTCGCCGGCCCGCACGCCGATCGTGTGGGGCCGCCCGTCGAGGGCCCAGGCCGGCAGGGTGAAGCGAAAGCCGTTCCAGCCACCCTCGTGGCCGCCGAAGCGCAGCTCCGGCCGGTAGACGTCCGGGCGGACCGGCTCGCCCTCCAGGCCGTCCACCATCAGGTGCAGGGCCGGCAGCGGGTCCGGCGACAGGGACGAGACCCAGCCCGACAGCACCCCGCCCGAGACGCCGTCGAGGTGGACCGTGTGGTGGCCGGGCCCGACCGCGACCTGCTGCTGCTCGGCCCGGCCCGGCTCGGTCACCGTCAGCCTCAGGCGGCGGGAGCCGGCCAGCAAGGCCGGGTCGAGGACGGCGTGCAGGTAGGTGACGCCCTGCTCGACGAACCGCCGGTCGACGGGAAGGGGCTGATCGCGTTCCCCGCCCTGCGCAAGCGCGAGGCTCACCGCGTCGGCGTCGGCCTCCGGGTTGAGGGCGACGAGCACGCCGCAATTGTAGAGCCGGCTCCAGGCCACGGGGCCCGGGGGAGGCACGAACCACTGGCGCCCCGTCTCGGCGAGGCGCCGCGCACGTTTCAGGATCGTCACGTCGGGAAGGACCGCTCAGGAGGGGGCCGGCCGGGGCCGGCGGACGTCGAGTCACCTCCTAGAGCAGCGCCCGATCGCGTTGCAATCGGGTGCCGCGCCGGGCGGCGATTCTCGAGGGCGTGATTCTCGATGCTGCGATCCTTGCGGCCCCCGCGGGCCTGCCCGGCGGCGCTCCTCATGCGGCCGCCAGGGCGTCGAGCACCCGGTCGGGCGCGATCTGGTGCAGCATGTGGCCGGCGCCCTCGACCGCGACGAGGCGGCTGCCCGGGATCCGGCGATGCAGGGCCGCCGACTGCTCGGCGTGGGAGACCAGGCGGTCGCCCGTGCCGGACAGGATCGTCACCGGCGGGCGCAACTCGCCGTAATGCGGCCGGAGCGCGAAGGCGTCCGGCACCATCAGGACGGATTCGGCGGCCGCGCTGCGCAGCTGCGAGGGGCGCAATACCATCTCGACCGGGAAGTCGCGGGCAAAGCGCTCCGGCACTGGGCTCGGCCCGAACAGGCGCGCCAGGATGCGCGGCCAGAGCAGGCGGCCGGCGACCGGCGCGACCGTGTGGCTGATCAGGTCGCCGAGGCCCGGCAGGGCCTGGGGCGTGAACAGCATCCCGTCGATCCGCGGCGAGGGAAAGTAGTATCCGGATTCGAGGACCAGGGACCGTACCCGGCCGGGATCCTGCAGCGACAGGGCGATCGCCACCTGGGTCCCCCAGGAATGGCCGAGGATCGTCGCCGTCTCGACCCCGAGGCTGTGCAGTGCGCCGCGGATCAGGCCGGCCTGCATCGCCGGGGTCCAGATCCGGCTGCGCGGCCGCTCGCTGTGGCCGAAGCCCGGCCGGTCGAAGGCGATCACCCGATGGGTCGTCGCTGCTCGCTCGATGAGTCCGCTCACCAGCCAGTCCTGGATCAGGCTGCCGTTGCCGTGGAGCAGGACGAGGGCCGGGCCGTGCCCGCGCTCGAGGACATGGAGGCGCGTGCCGCCGACCTCGACGAACCGCCCGACCGGCGGCGTCGCCCGTTCGGCGGCCCGGGCGCGACGACCCGCCTCGACCGCGCTGGCGCCGAGGATGGCCGCCCCTGCCAGCGCGAGGCCTGCAGCCGGGGAGAGGGCGCGCCCGGATCGGGCGGGGAGGGTGGTGGGGAGGGGAGCGTGTGCTGACATGCCGGCACAACGGTGGGACGGTGGCCGGGTTCGCTCCCGCCCTCGAACGGCACGGCCGCCGCCCCTAGGGACTCCCCTGGGGACGACGGCCGTGCAGGGGGGCACGGGCAGGGACGGCGGGTGCCGTCGTTGCTCAAGTAGGTGCCGCTCGCCGGATCGTAGGAGCGGAAGCGCCGGGCGCAGGCCGCGACCGTCTCCGGGTCGGGACCTCCCTGGACCACCACCGGGGCGGCCTGGGCCTGCGAGTTGGCGATCGCGCCACCGATGATCGCCCCGGCCGCGAGGCCCGCCACGCCCGCCCCGACCGCGGCACCGACGCCCGGGCCGCGGCGATAGCCGTAGCCGCGCCGGAACCCGTAGCCCCGGCGGTAGCCGTTGGGCCGGCCGAAGCGCCGGTACTGCGAGAATTCCGTCGGCAGGTCGCCGCGGACGAGGGCCGCTGCGGCGGCACCGGCCTCGGCCGGGGCGGCCGAGGCGGGGCTGCCGACGACGAGGGCCGCGAGGGTCGCGGCGGCGACGAAGGGGAGCTTCATGAGGGTGTCGGTTCCTGTCCTCGTTTCATGCGCCCTTGCATGGGGCTGCTCAGTACGTCCGGCCGTGCCGGGGGCTGGTGCCGCGGCGGTTGAATCGCGCGATCAGCTTCGGCAGGACGAACAACATGAATATCTTGCGCAGCATGGTAGTCTCCTTTTCAAGGCTTGCGGATTGATTTCAGCTTCCAACGCCCGCAAGCGAGAAAAGATCCCGATACAAATCGATCGTTCTTTGGGAATGCTGCGACAGAACGACAGATACCGGCGCGATGCCACGAAACAATTCGCCGGGATGGACGCTGCGATACGGCATTCGTGCTTGCCGTCACCGATTCAGTCGGTGCCACACCTGCCCGGTCGGGTCGCGCCTGCGCTGTAGAGGTCGCGGTGGAGGCAAGGCTCCACCGCGCGGGGCGGCGATCGGTCGTCGTCGGGGACGGGTGCATCCGGACGACGTCCCGGTCGCGACCGCCGATTCAGTGACGGCGGCGGAACAGCCAGCCTGCCGCGAAGGCGAGGGCGGCGATGCCCAGCACGGTGTTGGTGCGGTGGCCGTCGGCATAGGCGAGGGCCTGGCGGCCATAGGTCTCGCCGCGGCGACGCACCTCGCGGGCGGCGTGGCGCCCGTCCTCGATGACGTGGCCGGCCTGCTTGCGGGCGGTGTCGGCGAAGTCCTCGGCGTAGTCGCGGGTCGTGCCGGCCAGGGTCTCGGCCCGCTCGCGGGCGGCCTCGGCGAGGTGGCGGCCGTCGTCGATGAGGTCCTCGGCCCGGTCGCGAGCGCGGCCGTAGGCGTATTGCGCTCCGCCGGCCACCTGGTTGGCGGCACCGCGAACCTGCTGGGCCGGGTCGCCCGTGAGGCCGCCGAGGGCGGTCTGGGCGCGGCCCTTCAGGTGACGGGACGCGCCACGGATCTGATCGCGGTTCATGCTGTCCTCCTGAGTCTCGAAACGGAAGGGCGGCGGGGCGGGCCCGCCGCGGATGTCGGGTGTGGCCTGGTCGGGCCTTACTTGCGGCCGAGCAGGCTGTCGGCGGCGCTCTTCACGCCGTCCTTGACCTCGCCGACGGTACGCTGGGCCTCGCCCTTGAGCTCTTGGGCCTTGCCCTCGACGACGAGGCGGTCGTTGCCGGTGACCTTGCCGACGCCCTGCTTGACGTTGCCGACGGCCTCGTTGGCCAGGCCCTTGAGCTTGTCCGTGGTGCTGCTCATCGAGATCTCTCCTTCGGGGGCGTGAAGAACGGGCGGGAGGGGACCGGCCCCCGCCCGGCGGGCGGGGGCCGGCGCCGCGTCAGACGCGGCGGGTGGTGTCGTAGGCGCCGACCAGCTTCGGGGCGCCCAGGCGACCGCCGAAGAAGGCGGCGGCGGCGCCGAGCAGCAGCGCGATGGCGGCGTAGAAGGCGCCCTGGGTGGCGGCGGACTTCGCGGTCACGGCCGCGGCCTCGGCCTTCTGCTTGGCGGTGGCGACCGCCTGCTCGTACTGCTTCTGGTAGTCGTCGATCTGGGTCTTGGCCTGGTCGGGCGAGATGCCCTGGGCCTTGGCCAGCGCGTCGGCGGCGCGGTTCTTGGCCTGCTCCTTCTGGGCCGCGTCACCGGTCAGCACGGCGCGCACGGCGGCCACGGCGGCGTCGCGGGCGGCCTGCGGGTCCTGGCCGGCGGCCTGCTGGCGCACCTTGTCCTCGATGCCCTCGAGCGGGTTCTGAATCTTCGACAGCGACGGGGCCGCGGCCTGGGCGGCGGTCTGGACGGTGCCGCCGACGAGGTTGCCGGCGCCGCCGAGCGCGCTCGAGACGGTGCTGAGCGTGCCGCCGACGAGGCCGCTGGCCGCCGAGGTCACGAGGTAGATCACCACCAGGGTCGTCACCGCCCAGGAGACGAGGCCGTGCAGGGCGGCCGCGCCCGGCAGCGGCTTGCCGGAGAGGCGGCCCGCGATGGCGCCGCCGGCGAGCGAGGCGACGATACCCGAAACCACGAACCACAGGCCGGCGCCCGTCGACAGGGTCGAGGCGGCCGGGTTGTCGCTGGCGTTCACGCCGACCGACGACAGGCCGACGCCGACGCCCACGAGGTTGAGGATCACCTGGGTCACCAGGGCGGTGACGGCGCCGGCGAAGATGGCGCCCCAGGAGACCTGGTTGAGCAGGACCGCGCGGGTGTCGGCCTGGGCGGCGGTCGCGAGGGGGGAAACGGGGGTCTGGATGGTCACGTGGTTACTCCGGGTCGTTCATGCATCGATGGGTCGGGGGCGGCCCCGGGGCCGCGCGGCGCTCTCCTGCGCCGGATTCCCCGGGGCTCGCGATGTCCGGCCGCGACGCGGTCGGTCGCGCGATCAGTCGCGGTTGGCGCTCACGAGGAGGCCGAGGCCGAAGCCGACGAGGCCGGCGATCACCAGCGAGGCGACCGGGTACTCGGCGACCTGATGGCCGACCTGACGGGTGCCGCGGCGCAGAACCTGGCTGCCGCGCTCGTAGGCATCCTCGGCGTAGTCGCGGGCGTCCTCGGCATAGCCGCGGGCGTCGTGGGCGAAGTCCCCGGCGTAGTCCTGCGCCCGGTCGGCGGCGTGGCGCACGCCGTCCTTGGCCTGGCCGTAGGCGTTCTCGGCCGCGCCCTGGGCCTCGCGGAACCGGCCCTCGGCCGAATCCCGGTGCGAGCCGGTCAGGTCGCCGACGGCGCCCTGGATCTTGCCGCCGAGCTCGCGGGCGGCGCCGGTGAGGCGATCGGTGTCAACCATCTGAAGTCTCCTGGTGATCGGGGTGGGTGGGACGGCGACCCCTGGGGATCGCCGGATGACCTGTGCCGTCAGTCCCGGCGCGGTGCGGTTTCCCTGGGGGAGTGCCCGTCGCCCTTCTGACGCCGGCCCTCGGCTTCGACCCGGACGTCGCCGGTGATCTTGCCGATGGCCTCCTTCACCGAGCCCTTGACCTGCTCGGTGGAAGTCGATGTCGCGCGCTTGGTCATGAGCAACTCCGTGAAGAGTGAGAGAAAACTCCGACCGGCCTGCAGATGTGCCCTCCTGGCGCGCGTTCAATGGTAGAAAGATACTGGTATGCTGAACATCAGCTACCAGAAGCCTGGAGTGGGAAACCGTGCTCACGGCCCCACAGGATCACTTCGGTCCGGCGGTGGACGCCGAGCTTGCGGTAGAGCGCGGCGCCGTGATTGCGCACGGTGTTGCGCGACAGGCCGAGCTTGCGGGCGATGGCATCGTCGTCGAGGCCCGAGCAGATCAGATTGAGGATCTGGCGCTCGCGCAGGGTCAGGTCGGGTACCGCGGCCCCGGGAGTCTCGCGCCCCGGCCGGCGCAGGTTGGCGAGCTTCTCGATCAGGCCCCGGCTGAACCACGAGGTGTCGGCCATCACCGTCTCGATCGCGTCGAACAGCTCGCGCTCGGTGTGCTTGCGCTCGGTGATGTCCTGCAGGACCATCAGGACGAACTCGTCGTCGCCGATGACGACGCGCTCGGCCGAGACGAGGCAGTCGAGGTCGGCGCCGCTCTCGTGGCGCAGGCAAACCTCGAGACCGAGGACGTAGCCGGTGCGCGTCAGCACGTCCTCGAACCGGCGGCGCTGCTCGTCCGAGACCCAGAGCCCGAACTCCGCCGGCGAGCGCCCGACAACCTTGTCTTCGCCGAAGCCGAACACACGCCCGAAGGCCTCGTTGATGCTGGTGACCTGGAACGCCTCGGCGCGGGCCAGCAGCGTCGGGACCGGCGTCAGCCGGAACGCCTTGGCGAAGCGCTCCTCGCTCTGGCGCAGGGCCGTCTCGGCCTTCCGCCGCAGTTCGAGGTCGGCGAAGGTGAACAGCATGCAGGGCTCGTCGCCCATCTCCATCGGCTGGCCGGCGACGATGACGAAGCGGCCGCCGCCGTCGGGCAGCTCCAGGCGCGCCTCCATCTGGGGGATCGTGCCGCCCTGGTTCAGCCGCGACACCGCGAGATCGCGGTTGCGGGCGTTGGCCAGCACGTCGACCTCGTAGACGCTGCGGCCGATCACGGCGTCGCGGGTGTAGCCGGTCATCTCGAGGAAGCCGGCATTGACCTTGACGTGGCGCAGGTCGGCGAGCCGCGTGATCACGGCCGGGGCCGGGTTGGCGTTGAAGGTGCGCTCGAAGCGCTCCTCGGCCTCGAACTGGTCCGATACGTCCTTGAGGATCAGGGCGAGGCAGCTCGGCTTGCCCTCCCGGTCGGTCGCCACCAGGCTGCGCAGGGAATGCACGAAGCCGACATCCGGCTTGTCGGTGCGGGTCACCTCCACGACCACGTCGTGGAAGCGCTCGCCGGCCACCACCCGCTCGATCGGGTAGTTCTCCGGCGCGCGGTTGTTGCGGTAGCGCAGGGCGAAGCGCTCGCGGTAGGCGTCGACCGTCGGGCCGATCTCGTCCAGGCTCTCGGCGCCGTGCATCGCGAGGGCGGCCTCGTTGGCGTAGGCGATGGTCTGGTCGGGCTCGACCAGGATCACGCCCTCGCTGAGGCCGGCGATGATCTGCCGGAGTTCATGCCTGTCGACGCCTGCGGTCACGGCCGGTGCGGTCCCTTCGTGCTGGCGGACCGCCGGGAGCGGCGGTCTCGCGGCTACCTCTCGGGCAGCGGAGCACAAACGGATCGCGCGCCATCGGGTTCCGTGACGGCAGGCAATTTCACCGGTAAAATCGTATCATTGACGTAATTGCCGGCGACCAGAAATAAATCGTGTCGTCGCCTGCTCCCCGCACTGCCCCACGGGACTAGTCCGTTGGGCCGAGCGGTCTAGCCCGGCGGGACGAACGTTGACGGGTCCTGGACCGTGGGAACAGACGACGTGACGCGCGAACCGGATGTCGCACCGGACGCCGCCCTCGCCCTGATGCAGTCGCATCTCGGCCGGCAGCTGCGGCAATACTATCCCGAGATCGTCGCGGTCGAGGCCGGCTCGCGCCTGGGCGACGTGCTGGCGCGGCTGACGCGGGCGCTGCAGACCGCCGAGGCCGGGCGCGAGGTGTCGGCGGCGTTCAAGGACGAGCTCCTCGGCGCGGTGCCGCGGCTGCGGCGCTACGCGCTGTCGCTCGCCCAGCACGGCGCCGATGCCGACGACCTCGTGCAGCACACCCTGCTGAAGGCCTGGGAGCACCGGCGCCAGTTCGTGCCGGGCACCAGCCTGTCGGCCTGGCTGTTCACGATCCTGCGCAACGGCTTCTTCAACGGGCGCCGGCGCCATCGCCTCGAGGTGGCGGATCCCGACGGGGTCCATTCCGCCGCCCTCACGAGCGATGCCGTGCAGGAGCACCGGGCGGACCTGCGCGACCTGCAGGACGCCCTCGACCGGCTCGAACCGAGCCAGCGCGAGGCGCTGCTCCTCGTAGGGGTCGAGGGCCTGACCTACGAGGCCGCCGCCGTGGTCATCGGCTGTCCCCCCGGCACCGTGAAGAGCCGCGTCAGCCGCGCCCGCGACCGGCTCGCCCAGGAGCTCGGGCACGTCTGAGAAGGAGCTCGGGCACGCCTGAGACCGGAGTCCCGATCGGCGCTCCCCATCCCGATCCGCCCCCCGCGGGCGTCCCCCATCGTTCCGGCGCCCTCCCCCGAGGCGTTCGGAACGGTCGCCGGCCGGGCACGGCATGGTCCCCCCATCCGTGCCCGGCCCGGCAGCGACCATCGTCGACCCGAGAGGAGACCATGACCTCATCCCGCCTTCCGGTCCTCGCCGCCGCCCTCGCGCCGGCCCTGCTCCTGGCCCCTGCCGGCCCGGCCTCGGCCGCGCCGTCGGCGGGACGCTTCGACGGGGCCTGGTCGGTCGTTGCCACCGCCGAGACCGGCAATTGCACCGGTCCCTACCGCTACCCGATCGTGATCCGCGACGGCGTGGTGGACGATGCCGGCGGCAACGGGGTCGACGCCTCCGGGCGTGCCGGCGCCGATGGGCGTATCACCGGCACGATCCGCAGCGGGCTCGCCAGCGTCTCGGTCAGCGGCCGCCTGCGCGGCACCGCCGGCAGCGGCCGCTGGAGCCTGGCGGGGATCAGCCCGTGCTCTGGACGCTGGACGGCGCGCCGCACCGGGTGAGCAGGGACGGCGCTCAGGCGTCCCTCCGCGCCCGCTCGCGGCCGGCCTCGATGATTGAACGGATGCGGGCGGCCATCACCTCGACGGCGAAGGGCTTGGTCAGCACCGACATGCCGGGGGCGAGGGTCCCGGTGCCGAGGATGGCGGTCTCGGCGTAGCCGGTGATCAGCAGCACCTTCAGGTCCGGCCGGGTCTGCCGTGCGGCTTCCGCCATCTGGCGGCCGTTCATGCCGCCGGGCAGGCCGACATCGGTGACGAGGAGGTCGATGCGCACGTCCGAGCGCAGGACCTTGAGGCCGGCCGCGCTGTCGGCCGCCTCGATCGCCGTGTAGCCGAGATCCTCCAGGATGTCGGTGACCAGCATCCGCACGGTCGGCTCGTCGTCGACGACGAGCACGGTCTCGCCCTCGGCCGCCCGCGGCAGCTCCGCGATCGCCGTCGCCTCCGCGTCGGCGGGGGCCGGCCCGTCGTGGCGCGGCAGGTACAGGCTCACCGTCGTACCCTCGCCGGGCGCGGAGGCGATCCGGACCTGGCCGCCGGATTGCTGGGCGAAACCGTAGATCATCGACAGGCCGAGGCCTGTGCCCTCGCCGATCGGCTTCGTGGTGAAGAAGGGCTCGAACACCCGGGCGATCACCTCCGGCGTCATGCCGGTGCCGGTATCGGTCACGCTGAGGGCCAGGTACTCGCCCTCCGGCAGGTCGTGCCGGCGCGCCGCCCTGGCGTCCATCGCGGCGTTGCCGGTCTCGACCGTGATCCGCCCGCCCTCGGGCATCGCGTCGCGGGCGTTGATGCACAGGTTGAGGAGCGCGTTCTCGAGCTGCGAGGGATCGACCAGCGCCGGCCAGTCGCCCCGCGCCGCCACCTCGAGGGCGATGCCCGGTCCCACGGTGCGGCGGATCAGCTCCTCCATGCCGGCGACCAGGCGGTTGACGTCGGTGGGGCGCGGATCGAGCGTCTGGCGGCGCGAGAACGCCAGCAGCCGGTGGGTCAGCGCCGCGGCGCGCTTGGCCGCCCCCTGCGCCGCCGCCATGTAGCGCTCGACGTCCTTGAACCGGCCCTGCTGCAGGCGCGTCTGCATCAGCTCGAGCGAGCCCGAGATGCCGGCCAGCAGGTTGTTGAAGTCGTGGGCGAGGCCCCCGGTGAGCTGGCCCACCGCCTCCATCTTCTGCGACTGGCGCAGGGCTTCCTGCGTCGCGGCCAGCTCCGTCTCGGCGCGCAGCCGGTCGGAGATGTCCCGAGCATGGTGGAAGGCGCCGATCACCCGGCCGTCGCCGTCGCGCAGGGGCGAGTAGGTGACCTCCCAGGCCGGCTTGGCGAGGCCCGGATCACCGAACTCCTCGGTCACGGTGTAGATCTCGCCCGACAGCGCCCGGGCCATCAGGCCGCGCATCACCGGGGCCTGGTCGGCCGGAAACAGGTCGGGAAAGACGTCGCCGACGCGCACCCGGGTGCCGAAGATCCGGTAGAACTCGTCGCTGTGGGCTTGGTTGAAGGCGATCAGTCGGTACTGCGTGTCGAAGGCGCAGATCGGCGCGGCGCTCGACTGCACGATGTCGCCGTAGAGGCGCATCTCCGCCGTGCGGTCGGCGACCTGCCGGCCCAGCGAGGCGGTGAGGTCGCGCGTCGCCGCCTCCTGCCGCTTGCGCTCGGTGATGTCGGTGGCCGCGCCGTACCATTCGGTGATCCGGCCCTCGCCGTCCAGCACCGGCACGGCGCGGGACGAGGCCCACCCGACCGAGCCGTCGGCGAGGTAGACCCGGTGCTCGAGGCTGTAGGAGGTCTTGGTGCGGATCGCGCGCTCGATCTCGCTCCGCACCGCCGCCCGGTCCTCGGGCGGGATGTAGGTCTCCAGCCAGTCGGCGCTGGCCGAGGTCGTGTCCGAGAGGAGGCCGCCGCCCGAGAGCTGATACAGCCGGCTCCAGTCGGCGCTGATCCGGTAGCGCACCTCGGAGGAGGAGCGGACCAGGGCGTCGAGCATCTGCTCGCGCCGGCGCAGCGCCTCGCCGAGGTTGTGCAGGTGCTCGCGCTCCAGCGTGACGTCGAACTGCGAAGCGAAGAAGTAGGTCAGTGCGCCGTCCTGGTCGAAGACCGGCGAGATCAGCAGCCGGTTCCAGAACCGCTCGCCGTTCTTCTTGTGGTTCAGGAGGTCGATCTCGATCGCCACGCGCCGCTCGACGGCGTCGCGGATCTTGTCGACGTCGGCGCGGTCGGTCTCCGGTCCCTGCAGGAAGCGGCAGTTGCGCCCGAGGATCTCGTCGCGCCCGTAGCCGGTCAGCTTGGAGAAGGCGGCGTTGACGAAGACGATCGGGTTGTCGGGCTGGTGCGGGTCGGTGATCAGCATCGGCATCCGCGTGGCGCGCACCGCGGCGGCGAACGGGTCGTGGCTGGGCGCCGACCGGCCGATCTCGGCGTCGATGCGGTCGGTTTCGCGGCGGTCGTTCACTGGTCCGTCGCCCCCTTCCGCGACCCTCGGCGGCGGTCTCATAGCACCGGCGCCCGGCCGCGCCATAGCACGGCCGCTCCCATGCGCATCCCGCGCCGGCCGCGGGGGCGTCCCGCGCGGGAGGATCGGCATCCTCGGCCTCCGCCTCCCCGGCCGGCGCGGGATCGGGCGGGGGGCCTGACCCGAGGCCGCCCGCTTCCCTCTCCGTCTACCTCTCCGGCGCCTTGTCCTGCACGGCCGTCGGATCGACCGCAACGATGGCGCCGCTCTCGGCATAGACCGCGCCGAGGACGGTGCGGAAGTGGTGACGCACCCGGCCGTAGCACTCGCAGGCCGACCGCTCGGCCTGGGCCCGGTCCAGGATGGTGATCTGGCCGCGGCGCACCGAGATCAGCCCGCGGCGCTGCAGCGCCCCGATCACCCCGGTGAGGTAGGTGCGGCGCACGCCGAGCATCTCGGCCAGCATCTCCTGGGTCACCGGCAGGACCGGCGTTCCCAGCCGGTCCTGGAAGGTCAGGAGCCAGCGCAGGCAGCGCTCCTCGATCGGGTGGACGGCGTTGCACGCCACCGATTGCAGCACCTGGGCAAGCAGGCAGTCGGAGTAGCGCACGAACAGGTCGCGCAGGGTCGGGGACGAGGCCCGGGCCCGGGTCAGCCTCTCGGCGTCGAGACGCAGCACATCGCCGGCGACCTGCACCACCGCCTCGCTGAAGGCCGGCAGGTAGCCCTGGCTGACGATACCGCCGACCGCGCCCTCGTGCCCCACCGTCGCGGTCTCGACCATCCGCCCGTCGTTCATGCGCGAGACCAGCGTCACGGTGGTCTGGTTCAGCGGGAAGGTGACGTGCGACACGTCCTCGCCGGCACGAAACAGCACGGCGCCGCGGGTGCGATGGCCGCGCTCGAGATACGGCGCCAGCAGGGCGCGATCCCGGGTCTCGAGGGCTTCGAGCAGGAGATTGCCTTCGAAGAGGCCGGCTGCGAGGGCTCGTGAATCGTCCGGCGCATTCACCGTTGTCGTCTCCGGAAATCAGGCATCCGCCTCGCGGTACGGCCGCAGCACGATGGATTGCCGGAGGCGGGCTCCGCCGCCCCTTTCTCGCGCTTCGCGCATCCCCGCGGCTGAGGCGAGGTGGAATTAGTCTAACTGTGATGTTGTTCCTTGTCTGTCGTATTTCGAACGTTTCAAAGCCGATTCCGGCCTATCTCGTTCAGCCGAGCTTTCGATAATTTTCGTATCATATACTCCTCCGCACTATCTGGCCGGTGATTGGAACGAACTTTTCCGCGCGCAGCCGACAGCGGTTGCTGCGATGATATTCAAATCATGGTAGAGATAGTTCGTATATTTGAAAAATAAAACAATGCATACTTGAGCGAAGCAAACGATTTCAGGGACGACGCCGGCGTAACGATTAGTGTCTCGGCGTTTCGCTGGTCTCCGCAGACCGGACGCGAACGGCGTGGTCGATGTTCTCGACTCGAGCCACGAAACGACTTCCCGCGTCGGGCCCCCTCGCCGGAAGCCTAGCGCAGGACGCGTCTCTAGGTCAGCCCGAAGCGGCGACGCGCGTTCTCTCGCCGAAGCCGGGCGGGTCTTGCGCCCGGAGCAGCGGATCAGGCTCCGCGGCAGACCCGAAGTCTGGAGATCCGGGATCCCGGGTTCTCAAGCGCCGACGAGAGGGCGACATCGGGCGTGCCTGCCGGCCTCCGGCGAGCCCGGTGCGTGCCGGCGCGGCGGACGCGCCGGAACCGGACCCCGTAGGCCGTCCCGGCGGGCCGTCGGTCTCAACCGTCGAGCGAGACGGTGCCGGCATGCCCCATCACCGAGCGGGTGAGCCGGTCCGCGCCGAGTTCGCCACCGGAATAGCCGAGGAGCTCGGCGAGCTTGTCGCGGGCGCGGCAGACCCGGCTCTTCACCGTGCCGACCTTGCACTGCATCAGCGCGGCCGCGTCCTCGTAGGAGAGGTCGCCCACCGCGACCAGCATCAGGGCCTCGCGCTGCTCGGCCACCAGCTTGTTGAGAGCGGCCTGGAGGTCCTGCACGTCGAGGCGGTCGCCCTGGTTGGGAGCGGAGGTCAGGCGGGCCGAATAGGCGCCCTCGCTGTCCTCGACCTCGCGCGAGCGCTTGCGGTGCTCGGAGTAGAAGGCGTTGCGCATGATCGTGAACAGCCATGCGCTGAGGTTCGTCCCGGCCTCGAACCGGTCGCGGTTCTGCCAGGCCTTCAGCATCGTGTCCTGGACGAGGTCGTCGGCCCGGGCCGGGTTGGCGGTGAGCGTCAGGGCGAAGCGGCGCAGGGACGGGGTCGCCGCGAGCAGGTCGTCGCGAAAGCCGTCCTTCTTCGGTGCACCGAGCGCGGCGAGCGCCAGTTCCAGGCGCCCGAGCAGGTCGGCGAAGGCGGCCGGTGCCGCCTCCACCTCGACGGCGGCGTAGTGCGCGCGCAGGCGCTCGCCGAGATGCTCCTGCACCGATGGCGGCAGGGCGGGGGCGGCGCCCCTCGGGGCCCCGTCCTGGGCGGCGTCGGCCGCGGCGATCGTGGGCGGACCGGGGGGCGTGCTCTGGGTCATTGGGTCGTTCGGCTGGCGCGGGATTATCGCCAAGCTAGAGCATATGCACCCGTGAGGCGAGGCCGAACCGGCCCTCGCCCTCCGCGCTGCAACCGAAGCACCGCTGCGTTGCAGCGACGGCACGCCGGCCGAGAGCGCCTTCGGCCCCGGTCAGGGGCTCAGCGCCGTCCCTTCAGCAGCCAGCCGGCGACGAAGGCGAGGCCGGCCACCGCCAGCACCGTCTCGGTCGGGTGCGACTCGGCCCGGCGCAGGGCGGAGCGGCCGCGATGGCGGGCCTCGCCGTAGGCCGAGATGCCGCGCGCGTAGGCGTCGCGCCCGCGCTTCTCGATCTCGCCGGCGAGCGCGGCTCCGTCATGCGTCAGCTCCTCGGCGACGCGACGGCCGCGGCCGTAGGCGTACTGGGCCCCGCCGACCACCTGGTTGAAAGCGCCTTCCGCCTGCGGCCGGGCACGGCCGGCGACGGCGCCGTACGCGGTCTGGCCGCGGCCCTTGAGGTGGCGCAGGCCGCCCTCGATCTGGTCCCTGTTCATCACGGTCTCCATCAAGTTCGAGCAAGGGTTCGGCGGACGCGAAAAACGAAAAGGCCGGCCTCCCGCCTGAGCTGCGAGGGACCGGCCCGAACGTCCGCTGCAGTCGGGCCGGCGCGAAGCCGGCCCTCGCGCGGATCAGAGCTTGCTCTTCACCGTGTCGGCGGCATTCTTGATGCCGTCCTTGACGTCGCCGGTGGTCTTCTGGGCCTCGCCCTTCAGCTCCTGGGCCTTGCCCTCGGCCTGCAACTTCTCGTTGCCGGTCATGTTACCGATGCCCTGCTTCACGTTGCCGACCGCCTCGTTGGCGAGACCCTTGATCTTGTCGGTGGTGCTGCTCATGGGAAGCTCCTCGGTTCGTGCAGTTCGTCGACTGCTCAGGTCTGAAGAACCGCCGAGCCGACGCATTGTTCCGCTGCGACAGGACGGGCCGACACCCCCCGGGCTGGACCGGGCGGGCGGAACCCGCTAGGTCGCGCGCCCTCCCTCCCGGCACCGTCAGAGATTCGGCATGAAGGCCTGCGGCCTCGATTTCGGCACCTCGAACACCACGCTCGGCCTCGTCACGCCCGCCGGGGGCGACATCGCGCTCGCGCGGCTGGAGGGCGAGGCGGTCACGATCCCGAGCGCGATCTTCTTCCCGCCCGGCGGCGAGGAGGCGATCGGGCGGGCGGCGATGACCGCCTATGTCGAGGGGACGCCCGGGCGGCTGATGCGTAGCCTCAAGTCGGTGCTCGGCTCCTCGCTCCTCGACGAGACGACCCTGGTCGGGCGGCGCCGGCTGTCGTTCCGGGCGGTGATCGCCCGCTACCTCGCCGCCGTGAAGGCGCGGGCGGAGGTGCAGGCCGGCGAGACCCTGACCAAGGTGGTCCACGGCCGGCCGGTCCACTTCGTCGACGGCGACCCGGAGGGCGACCGCCGGGCCGAGGACGCGCTGGCCGGCATCGCCCGGGAGGTCGGCTTCACCGAGGTGTCGTTCCAGTACGAGCCGATCGCCGCGGCGCTCGACTACGAGCGCGGCCTCGACCGGGAGGAGGTGGCACTCATCGCCGATATCGGCGGCGGCACCTCGGACTTCTCGGTGGTGCGGCTCGGCCCCGAGCGGCACCGGGCGGTGGAGCGGGCCGACGACATCCTGGCCAATGACGGCGTGCGGATCGGCGGCACCGACTTCGACCGCACCCTCAGCGTCGGCGAGGTGATGCCGCTGCTGGGCCTCGGCAGCCCGATGCAGCGGCCGGGCCTCGACGTGCCCTCGTCCTACTTCCACGACCTCGCCACCTGGTCGCAGATCAACCGGCTCTACGACGGCAAGACCCTGCGCGAGCTGCGCTCGCTCCGCCGCGACGTCGCCCGGCCGGACCTGATCGACCGCCTCGCCGCGGTGATCGAGGCCGAGCGCGGACACACCCTGGCGATGGAGATCGAGGACGCCAAGATCGCCCTGTCGGAGATCGACGAGGTCGTGCTGCCCCTCGGCTGGGTCGAGCCCGGCCTCGTCGCCGAGATCGGCCGCCCCGACCTCGCGCGCCACTCCGCCGACCTCGCCCGGCGCATCGGCGCCTGCATCACCCGCTGCCTGCGCGATGCCGGGGTGGAGGCGTCGGCGATCGACGCCCTGTTCCTCACCGGCGGCTCGACCCGCCTCGCCCCGGTCCGCGAAGCGATCCTGGCGGCGGCGCCGGGAGCCCGGGTGGTCGAGGGCGACACCTTCGGCTCGGTCGGCCTCGGGCTGACGGTCGAGGCGGCGCGGCGCTACGGCTGAGCCGCCCCTACCCCTCCATGGCGATCAGCGCCGCGTCGCCGCCGGCCGCCGCGGTGTTGATCGTCACGGTCTGCTCGGTGGCGAAGCGGGTGAGGTAGTGCGGCCCGCCGGCCTTCGGGCCGGTGCCCGACAGGCCGTGGCCGCCGAAGGGCTGCACGCCGACCACCGCGCCGATCATGTTGCGGTTGACGTAGACGTTGCCGGTGGAGAGCCGATCGACCACCCGCTCCACCGTGGCGTCGATGCGGGAATGCACGCCCAGCGTCAGGCCGTAGCCGGTGGAATCGATCGCATCGAGCACCCGGTCGAGATCGGCGGCCTTGTAGCGGGCGACGTGCAGGATCGGCCCGAACACCTCCTCGGTCAGCGCCTCGGGGCCTGGGATCTCGTAGATCTGAGGCGCCACGAAGTGGCCTTCGCCCGGCACCTCGCCGGCGTAATGCACCTTTGCGGTGCGGCGCAGCGCGGCGCCGTGGCGGTCGAGGCGGGTGCGGGCCTCGGCGTCGATCACCGGACCGACATGGGTCGCCGGGTCGCGCGGATCGCCGAGGCGCAATTCGCGCGCGGCGCCCGCCACCATGCCGATCACCTTGTCGGCCACGTCCTCCTGCACCAGCAGCAGGCGCAAAGCCGAGCAGCGCTGGCCGGCGGAGCGGAAGGCGGACATCACCACGTCGTCGGCGACCTGCTCGGGCAGCGCGGTCGCATCGACCAGCATCGCGTTGATGCCGCCGGTCTCGGCGATCAGCGGCACGATCGGCCCGTCCTTGGCGGCGAGCGCCCGGTTGATGTGGCGCGCGACCTCGGTCGAGCCGGTGAAGACCACGCCGGCCACATCCCGATGCGCCACGAGCGCCGCCCCGACCGCGCCGTCGCCCGGCACGAGGTGGAGGGCGGTCGGGGCGATGCCGGCGCGATGCAGCAGGCGCACGGCTTCGGCCGCCACCAGCGGCGTCTGCTCGGCGGGCTTCGCCACCACCGCGTTGCCGGCCATCAGCGCCGCGGCGACCTGGCCGACGAAGATCGCGAGCGGGAAGTTCCACGGCGAGATCGCCACGAACACCCCCCGGCTGCGCAGGGACAGCCGGTTGCTCTCGCCGGTCGGGCCCGGCAGATTCGTCGGCGTGGCAAAGAGCGTGCGCCCCTGCGCGGCGTAGTAGCGGCAGAAATCGACCGCCTCACGCAGCTCCGCCACCGCGTCGTCGAGGGTCTTGCCGGCCTCGGCCTGGAGCAGGTGGATCAGCCGGCCGGTCGCGGCCTCCATCGCGTCGGCGGCCCGCTCCAGGGCCGCGGCGCGCCGCTCGGCCGGAACCCTGCCCCAGGCGGCCGCGCCCTTGCGGGCGGCCTGCATCGCGGCGGCCGCGGTCTCGGGCGAGGCCTCGACGACGCGGCCGACGACCGTGCGGGCGTCGCTCGGGCTCACCACGTCGCGTGCCGTGCCGGGTTGCGTCGCGCCGTCGATCACCGGGGCGGCCTCGGCGGGCCCGCGCGCGCCGGCGATCGCATCCGTCAGGCGCTCCAGCGCCGCCCGGTCGCCGAACTCGACGCCCGCGGAGTTGGTCCGCTCGGGGGAAAACATCTCGGCCGGGCGGCGCAACCTGGCGTGCCGGGCCCGGTCGGGATTGCCGACGCTCTCGGCGGGGCGGCGCAGCAGGGTCGCGACCGGGACCGCCGGATCGGCGGCCTGCGAGACGAAGGAGGAATTGGCGCCGTTCTCGAGCAGGCGGCGCACCAGGTAGGCCAGCAGGTCGCGGTGCCCGCCGACCGGCGCATAGGTGCGGCAGGCCGCCCCCGGCACGCTGGCGAGCAGCCGGGCGTAGAGCGCCTCGCCCATGCCGTGCAGCCGCTGGAACTCGTAGGTGCCGGCCTCGGGCCCCGCCCGCTCGACGATCGCCGCGACGGTCAGCGCGTTGTGGGTGGCGAATTGCGGGAAGAGCCGCGGGCGATGGGCCAGCATCCGCTCGGCCGCCGCCAGGTAGCTCAGGTCCGTCATGCTCTTGCGGGTGAAGACGGGGTAGTCGGGCAGGCCCCGCTCCTGCGCCCGCTTCACTTCCGTATCCCAGTAGGCGCCCTTCACGAGCCGCACCATCAGGCGCCGGTCGAGGCGGGCGGCAAGGTCGGCGACGTGGTCGATCACCTGGAGGCAGCGCTTCTGGTAGGCCTGGATCGCGAGGCCGAACCCCTCCCAGCCGGCGAGCGCGGGGTCGCCGAGCACCGCCGCGATGACGTCGAGGGAGAGCTCCAGCCGGTCGGCCTCCTCGGCATCGACCGTGAAGTTGAGGTCGTAACTCTTCGCGGCCTTCGCGAGGTCGAGGAGCACCGGCACCAATTCTGCCATCACCCGCTCGCGGCCGACCGCCTCGTAGCGCGGATGCAGCGCCGAGAGCTTGACCGAGATGCCCGGACGGTCGGGCAGCGGCCTGTTGCCGGCGGCCTGGCCGATCGCCTCGATGGCGGCGGCGTAGGATTCCCTGTAGGCCCGGGCGTCCTCGGCGGTGCGGGCGCCCTCGCCCAGCATGTCGAAGGAGTAGCGGTAGAGCCGGCCCTGTCCGCTCGCCGAGCGCTTGAGCGCCGCCTCGATCGTCTCGCCGAGGACGAAATGCCCGCCCATCACCCGCATCGCTTGGCGGGCGGCCTGGCGCACGGCCGGAAGCCCCAGGCGCTTGGCGACGCCGGCCAAGATCCCCTCCGGGGTGTCGCCGGGCTGGATGATCCGGGCCGAGAGGCCGAGCGCCCAGGCCGAGGAGCGCACCAGCAGGGCGTCCGAGCGGGTGGCGTGCTGCTCGAACCCGCCGAAGCGCAGCTTGTCCTCGATCAGCCGGTCGGCGGTGGCGGCGTCGGGCACCCGCAACAGGGCCTCGGCCAGCACCATCAGGGCCAGCCCCTCCTTGGTCGAGAGCGAGTATTCGCGCAGCATCGCCTCGACGCCGCCCAGCGATCCGCCCTCCTGCCGGATCGCCTCGACGAGGTCGCGGGCGAGCCGATCGACCCGGGCCTCGCGCTCGGGCGCTAGGGTTCCCCGCTCGAGGAAGAGCCGGGCGAGGGCGGCGTCGTCTGCGGCGTAGGGGGCGTGGAAGACGGGGAGGGGAGCGGGCATCGGGCGTGTCCGGGCGGGGCGGCTGAGCGATTCCCAGCGTATTCGCCCTTCCGCCGCGCTTCGATGGCGCTTATCGCCGGTTTGCCGCAGGATCGGCGGCGAAACCGGGCTTTGACAGAGAACATGACGGACGGGCTCGACCGGGTCGATCGGCAGATCCTCAAGATCCTCCAGCGCGAGGGGCGCATCCCGAACGTCGAGCTCGCCGAGCGGGTCGGGCTGTCGCCCACCGCCACCGGCGAGCGGCTGCGCCGGCTGCAGAAGGACGGGGTGATCACGGGTTTCGGCGCGCGGCTCGACCCGCAGCGCCTCGGCCTGAGCCTGCTCGTCTTCGTCGAGGTCTCCCTCGACAAGACCACGCCCGACGCCTTCGCGCGCTTCGCCGCCGCGGTGCGCCGTGCGCCGGAGGTCCTGGAATGCCACATGGTCGGCGGCGGGTTCGACTACCTGGTCAAGGCCCGGGTCGCCGACATGCCGGCCTATCGCCGCTTCCTCGGCGAGGGGCTCTTGTCGCTGCCCGGCGTCAACAACACCCGGACCTACGCGGTGATGGAGGAGGTGAAGAGCGACGGGGTGCTGCCGCTGTGACGCGATGTCGGTGTGCTCTATTCGGATAATGACAACGGGTGTCTCCCCTCTCCCGTCCGGGTAGGACGATCGGGGGGAACAAAGAGGCGCGGGTTTCCCCCTCTCCCCGCCCGCGAGGAGAGGGGGGGGGGGAAGCCCGCGCTCGGCTCGTCTCGTGAGGGGTTCACACCCGTCCGATCATTCCCGGACCGCACAGCCGGGACCGGCACGGCACCACGGAGGGTCTCGCTGCTCGATCCACTCCGACGGCCCGTCAGGCCGATGGCGGCACTGCCAGCAGGTCCCGATGCCCGATCACCGCCCCGGTCCCGGGCGTCTGCCGAACCTCGCGCCACGCCTCGGCCTCCCCCAGGGCGACCCGCCCGGTTTCCGCCGCCGCCCGGGCGGTGCCCTCGGCGAGCTGGTGCAGCAGGGCGGCCTCGCCCGGCCCGAGGCGCCAGGGGCTGTTCGCGGTCTCGACCGCGTAGCCGTGGGCCTGGAAGGCCCGGGCCAGGGCCGCGGTCGCGGCCGGGCCGAGCGAGGACCCGAAGCCCTTGTCGCCGCCCTGGTGGGCGAGGAAGGCGGCGTGGATCGCGGCGTCGGCCGGGTGGGGCGGCGTCCACTCCTCGGCCCCGTCATAGGTGAGCGCGGTGTAGAAGACGGCGCCCGCCGCCGCGACCGCCCGCGCCAGGGCGGCGATCCAGGCCTCCGACACGAGGTCGAACAACGCCGCCGCGGTGACGAGGTGCGGCGCCTCCGAAAGGGCCGCTTCCGGACCGGCCGCAAGGTCGAGGGCGTTGAACCGCACGGCGATCCGGGCACCGCCGCGGTGCAGGACCAGCCCGTCGCCGGCCGCCTCCGCCCGCTCGGCCCAGGCCGCGAGTCGGGACCGGGCAGCGATGAGCAGGGCCGGATCGTGGTCGACCAGCACCCAGTCCTGGTCCGGGCCGAGATGCGGCGCCAGCGCCCGCAGGTTCGAGCCGCTGCCGCAGCCGAGATCGACTGCCCGCACCGGCCCCGGGAGCACCCGGGCGAGCGCGGCGACGAGGCCCGGATCGCGGGCGGCGTGGTCGGCGGGCTCGCGCAGGGCGAGCCAGTCGGGGCTGAAGCCGCTCATGATGTCCTCAGGGCTGCGGCGATGGCCGCCGCGGTGTCGGGCCAGTCCGGCAGGCGCTGCCCGGCAGCCCAGGACGCGGCAGCGGCCTCGGCCCGGCGCGCGGGATCGGCGATGAGGTCGCGCAGCGCCGCCGCGAGGGCGGAGGCGTCGCCGGGCGGCACCGCGCGGCCGGCACCCGCCGGCACCGTCTCGGCGGCGGCCCCCCCGGTGGTGGCGACGAGGGGCAGGCCCCGGGCCAGCGCCTCCGTCAACGCCATGCCGTAGCCCTCGAACAGCGAGGCCGAGACCGCGAGGTCGGCCCCGGCATGGAGGGCGTCGAGGGTCTCCGGCGCCACCGCGCCGGCGAGCGTGATACGTCCGGCGAGGCCCGCCGCGGCGATCTGCGCGTGCAGGGCCGCGGCGCTCTCCGGCACCCGGTCGAGGCTGCCCGCGACGGTGAGCGACCAGTCGAGGTCGGCGAGCGTCGCGAGCGCCCGCACCAGGACGTCGTAGCCCTTGCGCGGGCTCACGGTTCCGACGGCGAGCAACCGGACGGACGCGCCGGTGCGCGGCGGCACCCGGGCGGCCGGAGCTGTGCCGGGCTCCGCCACGGTGATCCGCCCTGGCGCCACGCCGAACTCGGCGGTGAGCAGCCGGGCGGTGTAGTGGCTCGTCGCGACGACGCGGCTCGCCAGCGCCAGCGCCGCCCGCTCGCCCGCCACCAGGGCGGCGGCGCGCTCGGACGACAGCCCGGTCTCGTAGCCGAGGGGGTGGTGGACCAGCGCCGCCATCGGCCGCCCGACGGCGCGGATCAGGTCCGGCGGCAGCGCGCCGTAGGCGAGCCCATCGACGAGGAGCGCGGCCTCAGCCGGCACCCCCGCCAGCGCGGCCCGCGTGCGGGCGAGGTCGTCGGCGTCCGGATCCGGGAAGCCGTCCGGCAGCCGCAACGGCTCGGCCGCGACGCCGAGGGCCGGCAGGTGCCGGAGGATCCGGCGCGCATAGGCGTAGCCCCCGGTCGGGGCCGCGAGGTCGCCCGGGACGGCGAGGACGAGGCGCATCAGCCGAGCGGCGCCTCGAACCAGGCCCGCGCGAGGTGGGATTCGTGCAGGGTCACGCGGATGCGGCTCACCCCCTCGCCGCCGGGGCCGAGGTCGCCGGCCCGGGCGGCGGCGGCCATCGCCCGGTGGATGTGCCCGCTCAGGAACTCGGTGGTGGTGTTCTCCCCGGCGAATTCCGGCATCTCGTCGAGGTTGCGGTAGTTGAGCGGCGCCAGCACTGTCTTCAGCGCCTCGCTCGCCCGGCCGATATCGACCACTACCCCGTCCGGGGTCAGGCTCTCGCGGAAGAACGCCACGTCGACCACGAAGGTCGCCCCGTGCAGGGCTTGCGCCGGCCCGAACAATTCGCCCCGGAAGCTGTGGGCGATCATCACGTGGTCGCGGACCTCGACGGCGTACATGGGCTGTTTCCTCAGGAGCGGATCACGGGTAGCGGATCACCGTGCACAGGCCCGGCGCGCCGGGCTTGAGCAGGCGGGGGAGGGCGGCGGGCAGATCGGCGAAGGCGACCTCCTCGGTGATGAGGGCGTCGAGGCGTTCGTCGCGCAGCAGGTCGAGGGCCTTGAGCAGGCGCCGCCGGTGGCTCCAGCGCGGGCGGCGCGAGGCCGCCACCGCCCCGACCTGGCTGCCGACGAGGCGCAGGCGCCGGGCGTGGAAGGCGAGGCCGAGAGGGGCCGCGACCGGCTCGGAGCCGTACCAGCTCAGCTCGATCACGGCCGCCTCGTCGCCGGCGAGCGAGAGGGCGAGGTCGAGGCCGGCCGCGCTGGCGCTGGCATGGACCACGAGGTCGGCTTCCGGCCGGGCCGCCCCGGGCAGGGCGAAGGCGAGACCCAGCGCCCGGGCCGTCGCCTCGCGGGCGGGATCGCGGTCGATCAGCTCGACCTCAGCCCCCGGCAGGCCGGCGCAGAGATGGGCGACGAGGAGCCCGACCATGCCGCCGCCGACCACCGCGATCCGGTCGCCCGGTCCGGCGCCCGAATCCCACGCGGCGTTCAGCGCCGTCTCCATGTTGGCGGCGAGCACCGCGCGGCGCGGCGGCAGATCCGGGGGCAGCGGGCAGAGCGTCGCCCGGGGAGCGACGAACCCCTCCTGGTGCGGCTGGAGCGCGAAGACGTGCCCGCCCTCCTGCAGCTCGCCGACCGCGCAATAGCCGTACTTGACCGGAAACGGGAACTCGCCGCCTTGCGCCGGGGCACGCATCCGCCCGGCCACCGCGTCGGGCACGCGGCCCTCGAAGACCAGCCGCTCGGTGCCGCGGCTGAGCGCCGTCCACAGGGTGCGCACGCGCACCTCGTCGGGATCGGGCGCGGGCAGGCGCTCGTGTCGCAGCTCCGCTTGCCCGGCCGCGCTATACCAGAGCGCCCGCACGGTCTCAGCCGTGCCGCCCTCGGATGCCTGACGATGCCGCAAACCGACTCCTCGGTGATCGCCCGCGCGGAGAGTTCCGCCCGCGCTCCTCTCACGACGCCGACGGGCCTGCAAGCCTGCATCACCCTGCGTCGCCGCCGTCTCGCGGTGCTCGGGTTGACCCTCGTCACCGGCCTCGCCTTCGCGGCCGCGCTGGCCGCGGTGCTGGCCCAGGACGGGTTCGACGGGCTCGACCTCGCGTTGCTGGCCTGCGGGATCGCCACCCTGCCCTGGACGGTGCTCGGCGTCTGGAACGCCGCGATCGGCTTCCTCTTGCTGCGGGCCGGCCGGGCCGGTCTCCTCGCCGCCGCGCCCCATGCCGCGGCCGGTGAAGCGGAGACGCCGCTCCACCTGACGACCGCCGTGGTGATGACCCTGCGCAACGAGGACCCGGCCCGGGCGCTGTCGCGCCTCGCCCTGGTGCGCGAGAGCCTGGTGCGTACCGGGGAGGGGGCGGCGTTCCGCTACCACGTGCTGAGCGACAGCGACCGGCCCGAGGTGGCGCAAGCGGAGGAGGACTGGGTCGCGGCCTGGCGCGCCGGCCTGCCCGAGGCGGAGGCCGCCCGCATCCGCTACCGGCGCCGCTCGGAGAACGCGGGCTACAAGGCCGGCAACCTGCAGGAGTTCTGCGCCCGCAGCGACGCCGACCTGATGCTGCCGCTCGACGCCGACAGCCTGATGACCGGCCCGGCGATCCTGCGCCTCGTGCGGATCATGCAGGCCCATCCGCGCCTCGGCATCCTCCAGAGCCTCGCGGTCGGCGCGCCGGCCGCCAGCGCCTTCGCGCGGCTGTTCCAGTTCGGCATGCGCCACGGCATGCTGCCCTACACGCTCGGCGCCGCCTGGTGGGGGGCGGAATGCGGCCCGTTCTGGGGCCACAACGCGGTGGTGCGCATCGCCCCCTTCGCGGCGCATTGCCGGCTGCCCGCCTTGCGCGGCGGCGGCGCGGTGCTGTCGCACGACCAGGTCGAGGCGGTGCTGATGCGGCGGGCCGGCTACGAGGTCCGGGTGCTGCCGATCGAGGAGGGCAGCTTCGAGGACAACCCGCCGACGCTCCTCGACCACCTCGCCCGCGACGCCCGCTGGTGCCGGGGCAACCTGCAGTACCTGCGCCTGCCGCCGATGCCGGGCCTCCTGCCGATGAGCCGGTTCCAGCTCGTCTGGGCGGTGCTGATGTTCCTCAACCCGCCGGCCCTGACCCTGGCGCTCCTGCTCCTGCCGTGGCGCGCCGCGACCCACGACGGCCCGGCGGCGGGCGCGGCCGCGCTCTACCTCGTCTGGCTCCTGCTCTCGCTCGCCCCCAAGCTCGCCGGCTATGCCGCCCTGCTGGCCGACCGGGAGGCCCGGGCGGCCCATGGCGGCGGCCGCTTCCTCGCCGGGATGCTGGCCGAGGTCGCGGCCTCGTTCCTGCTGCTCGGCGCCTCGTCGGTGCGGCTCACCGGCGCGATGATCGGGCTGGCGCTCGGCCGGGCCGGGACCTGGGGCGCCCAGGACCGGGACGCGCGGGGCCTGCGCTGGGGCGAGGGATTGGCCGCCCTGCCGGGCGTCACGCTGTTCGGGCTCCTCGTCTGCGGTGCGCTCGCCCTCGTCTCGCCGGCGCTGCTCGTCTGGAGCCTGCCGCTGACGCTGGGCAGCCTCCTGGCGGTACCGTTCTGCGTCCTCACGGCGGCGCCGGAGGCGGGGCGCGCCATGGCGCGGGCCGGCCTCTGCGCCACCCGGGAGGAGATCGCGCCGCCCTGGGAGATCGCCCGGCTCGGCGAGGGGCGGGCGGCGTGATTGCCCAGGGGAATCGCGTTTCCGCCCGATTGCCCTTATATGCCCGGTTCAATCCGTTTCATCCGAAGGTCAGAAGTATCATGGCGACGGCGTCGTTCGACTCCGCCCGGCGCGGGAATGGCGCTGGTCCCACCGAGGCCCATCCCGGTCCGGCTCCCGCGATCGAGAAGACCCCCGAGATCCGCCCCGAGGCGCTGGAGGCCACCGGCCCGACCTCGCTGGTCGGCCTCACCCGCGAGGCGCTGAAGGGCCGGCTCGCCGCCATCGGCGTGCCCGAGCGCGAGCAGCGCATGCGCGCCGGCCAGCTCTGGCACTGGATCAACGTGCGGGGCGCGGCGTCGTTCGACGAGATGACCAACGTCAGCAAGGTGCTGAAAGGCCAGCTCGCCGGCATCCACACCCTCGACCGGCCCGAGGTGGTGAGCGAGCAGGTGTCGCGCGACGGCACCCGCAAGTGGCTGATCCGCATGCCGCCGACCGGCAAGCACGACCACAACCGCGGCGCCGAGATCGAGTGCGTCTACATCCCGGCCAACGACCGCGGCACGCTCTGCGTCTCGTCGCAGGTCGGCTGCACGCTGACCTGCTCGTTCTGCCACACCGGCACGCAGCGCTTGGTGCGCAACCTGTCGTGCCAGGAGATCGTCTCGCAGCTCGTCGTCGCCCGCGACCGCCTCGGCGACTGGCCGGGCAAGACGCCGCCGAAGGGCGCCTTCGTGCCGGTCGACGGCTCGCGCTTCGTCTCGAACATCGTCTTCATGGGCATGGGCGAGCCGCTCTACAACGTCGACAACGTCATCGACGCGGTCGGCGTGATGAGCGACCACGAGGGCTTAGGCCTCTCGCGCCGGCGCATCACCGTCTCGACCTCCGGCGTGGTGCCGCAATTCGAGCGCCTCGGCATCGAGGCCAACGCCATGCTGGCGATCTCACTCCACGCCGTGCGCGACGACCTGCGAAACGAGCTGGTGCCGCTCAACCGCAAGTACCCGATCCGCGAGCTGCTCCAGGCTTGCCGCGACTATCCGGGCGTGTCGAATGCCCGCCGCATCACCTTCGAGTACGTGATGCTGAAGGGCGTCAACGATTCCGACGGCGATGCGCGCGAGCTGGTGCGGCTGCTCAAGGGCATCCCGGCCAAGATCAACCTGATCCCGTTCAACCCCTGGCCCGGCTCGAAGTACGAGTGCTCGGACTGGGAGCGGATCGAGCGCTTCTCCGAGATCGTGTTCAACGCCGGCTACGCCTCGCCGGTGCGCACGCCGCGGGGCCGCGACATCCTGGCGGCCTGCGGCCAGCTCAAGAGCGAGACCGAGAAGCTGCGCGCCCGCGCCCGGATGATGCTGGAAGAGGGCATCGGCGCCGAGGGCGTCTATGCCGGCGCCCACGACGACGACTGAGCGGGCCCAAGGCATGTCCCTCGGGCGCCTCCTCGCGGTCGCGACCGCGCTCCTGATGGCGAGCGCCTGCGGCGGCCTCGCCCTCGGGATCGGCGTCGTGCTCGACCCTGTCCTGCGCGACCTCCTCGGCACCCTCGGTCTGTCGGGGCTCGAGGCGGTGCTCTCCGACCTCGCCGAGGGCTACGCCCCCGATCCCGGCATGATCGAGGGGGCGCTCAACCTCGGCCGGGCGATCCTGCTCCTCGTCGCGGTGCCCCCCGCGCTCAACGCCGTCGTCGGCGAGGTGCTGCGGTTCCGCTCGCTCGCCTGGTACGGCGGCGCCACCGGCCTCCTCACCGCGCTCCTGCCCTGGCTGATGCGGGGCGGGGCCGGACCCGCCGGGGCCGGGGAGGGGCGGGTGACGGCGATCCTGTTCTGCGCCGGCGGGGTGGCCGGCCTCGTCTACTGGCTCGCCGCCGGGCGCTTCGCCGGGCGCGGGGCCCTCACGATGTGGGCCGCCCCGCGGCGCTGACCCCCGATCGCGCCGATCGTTCGGTCGCTCTTGTCGAAATGGTAACCGTGTGCGCGAAAGACGCTCGCGGTCCATGCAACCAATCGGAAGAAGCTGGGCGCCCGTGACGGGCGTGAAAGTCCTGTTTAGGGTTGCGGGTGCGAGGTCGCATCTCGCAGGACGCCCATCCGAGAGACCGTCATCCATGTCGCTGCCGCGCCGCCTCCTCGCCGGCCCGCAGGCCGTCCGGGTCAGCATCGTGCTCGGCCTGCTGGCGCCCCTCGGGATGCTCGTCGTGTCCGGCTTCATGCTCTACGAGATGCGGCGGGACATGTGGCAGCGGGCCGAGGAGACGTCCCGCAGCCTTTTGGAGGTGGTCGAGCGCGACATCGCCCGCAACATCGAGATCACCGACCTGGCGCTGCAGGGCCTCATCGCCAAGGTCGAGAACCCCGCCGTCGCCGGGGCGCCGGAGGACTTGCGGCGGCTGGTGCTGTTCGACCGCGTCGTGACCGCCGACGGCTTCGGCATCCTGGTGCTGTTCGACGAGCACGGCACCGGGATCCTGAACTCGCGCTACCCCTCGGGGGCCGGCGGCACCTTCGAGGACCGCGACTACTTCCAGGTCCACCGGCGCGATCCGGATGCCGGGCTCTACGTCAGCAAGCCCTACCTGTCGCGGCTGTCCGGGGCCTACACGGTGGCGTTCAGCCGGCGCATCGCGAAGCCGGACGGCTCGTTCGGCGGCGTCGCGGTCGCGACGCTGAAGCTGTCCCACTTCACGCAGATCCTCGAGAAGCTCGACCTCGGCCGCGACAGCAGCATCAACCTGGTGCGCGAGGACGGCATCCGCATCGTGCGCTTCCCCTACGACGTGCGGGACGTCGGCAGCGACCTCTCGGCGATGCCGAACTTCCAGCGCGCCCTGCGCGAGCGCACCGGCAGCTTCGCCGACTGGGCCGCGCGCGACCGCGTACACCGGCTCTTCACCTTCAAGCCGGTCGGCAACCTGCCGCTTCTGCTCGCCCTCGGGGTCAGCACCCAGGAGATCGAGGCCGGCTGGCGCGCCAAGGCCCTGGTCATCGGCGGCACGCTGCTCGCCCTCTTCTGTGTCGCGCTGCTGCTCGCCCTGCTGTGCGGCCGCGAGCTGCGCCGCCGCGGCGCCGTCGAGGCCGAGCTCGCCCGCCTCTCCCTCACCGACGGCCTGACCGGGCTACCGAACCGCCGCCGCTTCGACGGGGCCCTCGACGCGGCCTGGCGGGAGGCCGCCCGCTCCGGCCGGCCGCTGTCGATGCTGATCGTCGACGCCGACCACTTCAAGCGGATCAACGACCGCCACGGCCACGCCGTCGGCGACGAGGTCCTGCGCGGGCTGGCGCGCTGCCTGTCGGCGGCCATCCACCGGCCGCACGACCTCGTCTGCCGGATCGGCGGCGAGGAATTCGCCCTCCTCCTGCCGGACACCGACGAGGAGGGAGCGGCCCGGGTCGCGGAGCGCCTGCGCGCCGGGGTGGCGACGCTCGCGGTCGAGCAGGCGGGCATCCCGGCCGGGGCGGTGACGGTGAGCGTCGGCCTCGCCCCGTCCGCGTGCGCCGACACGCCGGCCGACCTGTACCGGGCGGCGGACGCGGCGCTCTACGAGGCCAAGGCGGCCGGCCGCGACCGCGTCTGCCGGGCCTCCGGCCGCCCGGTGCCGACGCATCTGCGCCTCGTCGCCTCCTCCGCGTGAGCGGTCAGCGCACCGTCAGGAGGATGCGGGCCGCGAAGGTCCCGAACAGTCCGGCGAACAGCCAGTCGATCCCCCGCATCAGCCGCGGCCGGGCCTGGAGCGCCCCGGTGACCCGGGCGGCGCCGAGCACCATCAGGATTCCGAGCGGCAGGGCCAGGCCGACGAAGGCGAGGCCCAGGAAGGCGAGCTGGCCGGTCGGGTTCGGCGAATCGGCGCGCACGAATTGCGGCAGGAAGGTCAGGAAGAACAGCACCACCTTGGGGTTGGTGAGATTCACCCCGAGCCCGAGGCAGAAGGTCC
This sequence comes from Methylobacterium ajmalii, assembly GCF_036448855.1. NCBI lineage: Bacteria > Pseudomonadati > Pseudomonadota > Alphaproteobacteria > Hyphomicrobiales > Methylobacteriaceae > Methylobacterium > Methylobacterium ajmalii. The sequence goes on along the minus strand of NZ_JAZFXT010000012.1, from coordinate 6,626 downwards.
GCCACAGGCCGCCCCGCACCGTCTCGGCCCGCACGGTGAGCGCCGAGCCGTGGCGCAGCGCGTCGATGGCGAGCCAGGCGAGGTAAAGCGCGCCGACCACCTTCAGCACCGTGAAGGCGGTGGCCGAGGCGGCGATCAGCGCCGAGATGCCCAGCACCGCGGCGAGCGTGTGGATCAGGGTGCCGAGGCTCGTGCCCAGGACCGTCACGATGCCGGCCCGGCGCCCCGAGCCGATGGTGCGGGCGAGCGTCAGGCTCATGTCGGGCCCGGGGGTGACGAACAGCACCAGGCAGGCGGCGAGGTAGGCGACCAGGGTCGGGGTGTCGGGCAGGACGCTCATCGGGCGGCTCCGCGGGAGATGCCCGGTCTGTAGCGGTCCGCGCGCCCGGCGCAACTCCCGAACGCGAGAGCGCCCGCCCGGGAGGTCCCGGGCGGGCGCGGACGAGTCGGGCCCGACGTCAGCCGGCAATCAGAAGGTGATGCCGCCCTCGATCATGTAGCGGTCCTGCGAGGTGCGGTTGCCGGTGCGGCCGAAGCCGGTGCCGAGCGTGCCGAAGGCGAGGTCGCCGCGGCTGATGTCGTAGAGCTGCACCCGCGAGTACTCGCCGCGCACGAAGTAGCGGTCGAAGGTGAAGGTCGGGGTGACGGTGAATGACAGGGCCGAGCTGCCCGCGCCGTAGAGCAGGCTGGTGCCGCCGGCGAAGCGGTCGCCGGTCTGGGCGATGTACTCGACGCGGCCGGCGAGCGCGAAGTTGTCGTTGAAGGCGTAGCTCGCGAGAACCGCGCCGCCGTAGGTCGAGGCGCCCTCGGCGATGCCGATCTTGAAGTCGCGCGCGACGTTCGTGTACTGGAAGTAGGGCGTGATCGTCCACGGCCCGTTCGAGTACGTGTAGTTGATCGACAGGATGCCGCTGTTCTGCTGGAACAGCGGGGTCGCGTAGGAGTAGCGCAGGCTGCGCGACAGCACGTCGGTGCGGTCGAGGTTGAGGCCGCCGTTGATGCCGAAGGTGTTGTTGTCGTCGAGCTTGTAGGTGACGGCGCCGGTCAGCCAGCTGATGTTGCCGGAGAAGAACCCGTCGGTGCCGGCGACCGAGGCCGACCACGGCCCGTCGCTGTAGTTCACCTGCACGCCGTGATTGATGATGTTCTCCTGGTTGAACAGGAGGCCGCGCGAGATGTTCAGGTTCTGGAAGGTGAACGGCGCCTCGGTGCCGATCAGGGTCGGCATGCGGCCGCCCTGGATCGACCAGTTGTCGTTGAAGACGTACTTGCCGAAGGCGACCGGCAGCGGCGAGAACAGCAGGTCGGTCTGGTCGAGGGCGCTGTAGTTCAGGAAGCCGAGCGCCGGGATCGCGTAGGCGCCGGCCTGGACGTAGAACTGGAACGGGCCGTCGGCCTTCTGGATCCAGCCCTGGATGTTGGTGAAGTCGACCCGGGCCGCCCGGTCGCTCGGCAGCGGCGCGGCCGAGAACGGGAACGGGTTGGTCTGAGTGTAGGCGTAGCCGGTGATCGCGCCGCCGACGTAGATGTCGCCGAAGCCGCCGAGGGTGAAGCAGGACGGGTTCGGGTTCGGCTTGATCACGCCGCCATAGGCCGGCAGCGACAGGGTCGCCTTGCAGCGCTCGACAACCGCCACCGGGGCAGGGGCCGGGGCGGCCAGGTCGGCGGCCAGGGCGGAGCCGGTCGACAGCAGGGCGACGGTCAGGCTGCTGAGGGTGAAGCGCATTGCCACGGTGAGGAGTCCATCTGGGGCCGGTGACGGCCGGGCCAACTGCAGCCAAGCTGGCAGTATGGCCGGAACGTGGCAAAACCGAATGTTGTGCATCTGCTCAAAAAATATGCAAAATTAGCCATGTTCAGTCAGGGCTTGTTGCTGCGTGTCTTTCTCGCAACGCAACGGCATACTTGCCGCCTGTGTCGACCGCCGAGATCTGGCGATCGTCGGCTCTGCGACGGACGCACCGCCAGACTGGTGAAAGGATTCGGTAACCTGTGACGGCGCGGCGCCGGCCTCACGCCTCCTCGGCCAGCATCCGGCGCAGCCAGTCGAGGAAGGCCGCGGCCTCCGGCGAGAGCGGACGGTCGGGCGCCGGAAGGGCCGCGAAGCCGTTCGCGAAACGGTGGAAGCCTGCGGGCGCGACGAGGCGCCCGGCCGCGAGGTCGTCGCGCACCAGCATCTGCTCGACCAGGGCGACGCCGAGGCCCGACAGCGCCGCCTCGATGCACAGGCCGTTATGCGGAAAGGCGATGTCGCGCGCGGCCGCGAGCTCGCGGCCGGTCGCCGCCTCCCAGGCCGGCCAGGAATGCGGCGTGTGCTCGTGCCGGATCCGGGTCTCGGCGCAGAGGCGCCCGCCCTCGGCCCGGACCGGGTAGGCCGGGGCGCAGACGATGCCGAAGGCGACGTCGCCAAGGCGGATCGCCCGCGCCTCGTCGCGGATCGGCCGGGCGAGCCGGTCCCAGCTCAGCATCAGGTCGGCCCCGTCGTCCCGGGGCGCCCGCGCCGAGGTCATCGAGAGCCGGACCTCCACGGTCGGCCGCTCGCGGTAGAAGCCCGACAGGCGCGGCACCAGCCAGCGCATCGCGAAGGTCGCCCCGCAGGCGAGGTGGACGGTCGCCCCGCGCCCGGCATCGCGCAGCCGCTGGTAGCCCCGCTCCAGCTCGTCGAGCACGCCCGCCACCACGCCGCGAAAGGCCTCGCCGGCCGGCGTCAGCCGCAGGCCGGTCCCGGCCTTCTCGAACAGGGCGGTGCCGGCCTGCTCCTGCAGCGCCCGCACCTGGCGCGACACCGCCCCGTGGGTGCGCCCGAGCTCGTCGGCCGCCTTGGTGACCGAACCGAGGCGCGCCGCGGCCTCGAAGGCACGCAGGGAGGCGAGCGGCGGCAACTGGCGCATGGGGCCCATCCGTGAGCTTTACGCACGAAGCGCGTGGAAGAACTCAATATACGGCGGGGATCCGCCCGGGTAGGGATGGGGGCGAGACAGAATGAGATCCGCCGTGGCCGCCACCGTCATCCCGTTCCCGATGCACCGCGTCGCCGGCGCTCCGCGGACGCTGACCGTGAGCCGCGTGCACGAACCGCGCCTGGCCGGCGTGGCGATCCTGCGGGGCTGGCTGCGCCGCTGGTCGGCCCGGCGCGCCCTCTCCCGCGACCTGCCCCGCATGACCGACGAGATGCTCGCCGATGTCGGCCTGAGCCGCCGGGAGGCCGTCGCCGAATCCCGTCGCCCGTTCTGGCGGGCCGGCGCGCACGACGCGGCGTGAGCCGCCCCGGGCCGGCTCCCTCCGGGGCGGCATGCGTCGCGGCCGGTTGACCGGCGGCAGGGCCGCTGCCAGCCTGATCCCGCCGGGGCCCGCACCAAGACGCGCCCCGCCGGGAGGATGACTCGTGCCCCTACGCGTTCGCGCCGCCGTGCTGCACCACGCCCCCGTGGCGCGGCCCTATGCCGAGACCCGGCCGCTGACCATCGAGACCATCGAGCTCGACCCGCCCGGGCCCGACGAGGTGCTGGTCAAGATCGCGGGCGCAGGCCTGTGCCATTCCGACCTCTCGGTCATCAACGGCGACCGGATCCGGCCGGTGCCGGTGGCGCTCGGCCACGAGGCGTCGGGGGTCGTCGAGGAGCTCGGCCCCGGCGTGACCGACCTCAGACGCGGCGACCACGTGGTGATGTCGTTCGTGCCGACCTGCGGCGGCTGCGCGCCCTGCCGCGAGGGACGCGGGGCCCTGTGCGAGCCCGGCAACGCCGCCAACGGCCGCGGCACGCTCCTGTCCGGTGCCAAGCGCATCCGCTGCGACGGGGTGGAGGTGAGCCACCACAGCGGCGTCTCGGCCTTCGGCGAGTACGCGGTGATCTCGCGCCGCTCGATCGTGCGGATCGATCCCGACATCCCCCTCGTCGAGGCGGCCCTGTTCGGCTGCGCGGTGATGACCGGCGTCGGCGCGGTGGTGAACACCTGCCGGGTGCAGATGGGCCAGAGCGTCGCGGTGGTGGGCCTCGGCGGCGTCGGCCTCTCGGCGCTGATCGGGGCGGTGGCCAGCGGCGCCGGCCGGGTCGTCGCGGTCGATCTGTCGGAGGACAAGCTCCGGATCGCCCGCGAGCTCGGCGCCACCGACGCGTTCCTGGCCTCCGATCCCGATGCGGTCGCGGCGATCCGCGACGCCACCGACGGCGGTGTCGACTACGCCCTGGAGATGGCGGGCTCGGTCAAGGCCTTCGACACCGCCTACCGGATCACCCGCCGGGGCGGCACCACGGCGACCGCCGGCCTCGCCAACCCGAACCACAGCTTCACCCTGCCGCCGGTCGGCCTCGTCGGCGAGGAGCGGGTGGTGCGCGGCAGCTACATGGGCTCCTGCGTCCCGGCCCGCGACATCCCGCGCTACATCGCGATGTACCGCCAGGGCCGCCTGCCGGTGGACAAGCTGATGACCGGCACCCTGACCCTCGACCAGATCAACGAGGGTTTCGACCGGCTCGACCGCGGCGAGGCGATCCGGCAGGTCATCGCCATGTGAGGTCACCGGGTAGGGCCCCGCGCGTGTCGGGCGGGGCACGCCGGCGGTTTTTCGTAGGCTGAAGCGCCGTCCTCGGCACTCCGCCGCGCCGCGCGGGCCGGTGCCGCCCTTGCCGGCGGGCGCGGGCCCGGGCATCCATGCTCGATCGGCGCCCGGACGGGCGTGGGGAGGGCCGTCCGCGGCCGGCCGAGGGACCTTGACCGAAGGACGTGCCATGGGGCTGTTTCAGGATGCCTTCACCCGGGTCGGTCGGGTCGTCATGTCCTATGCGGGGGACACCGCCTTCCTGCACGCCGCCTGCTCGGCAGCCGCCGCCGTGATCCTGGCCGACCAGGAGATCGACGAGCAGGAGATCGAGACGGCGCTCGCCGACCTCAGCAACAACCCGATCCTGCACAAGTCCTACGGCGTGCTGAAGCTCGAGCAGGAGCTGCACGAGGCGATCGCCCGGGCCAAGAGCCGGGCCGGGCGGCTGGAGAACCTGCGCTTCGTCGGCGGCATCGCCGACCGGCCGCTGGAGCAGCGCCAGGACGTCTTCCTCATCGCCGCCGACGTCGCCGACCAGGGCGGCATCAGCGAGCTGGAGCACAAGGCGTTGGACGAGATCGCCGAGGTACTGTCCGTCGACAAGGCGGCGCTCCTCGGCCTGTGAGGCCCTGACGCCGGGCGATTACGCCTTATCTCCCGCGCGACGACGCGGGAGACGGATCGCGATGGATGTCGGATTTCTCGGGCTCGGCCGGATGGGCCGGCCGATGGCGCTCAACCTGGTCAAGGCCGGTCACCGGGTCCGGGTGTGGAACCGCTCGGCTCAAGCCGCCGAGGACCTGCGCGCCCACGGCGCCGAGCCGGTGGCGACGCCGGCCGAGGCTTTCCGGGGCGACGCGGCGGTGACGATGCTGGCCGACGACGCCGCGCTGCGCGCCGTCATCGTCGAGGGCGGCCTGCTCGACCAGGCCGAGCGGCCGGGGCTCCATCTCGGCACCAGCACCATCTCGGTCGCGCTCGCCGAGGAACTGGCGGCGGTCCACGGCCGGGCCGGCGTGCCTTATATCTCGGCTCCGGTCTTCGGCCGGCCGGACGTGGCGGAGGCGGGCAAGCTCAACATCCTGGCCGCCGGCCCCGAGGCGGCGATCGCCGCAGCGCAGCCGCTTCTCGACGCGATGGGGGCGAAGACCTGGCGCTTCGGCGAGGCGCCGGCCCGGGCCAACGCCGTCAAGCTCGCCGGCAACATGATGATCGTCGCGGCAATCGAGGCGATGGGCGAGGCGGCGGCGCTCGGCGAAGCCCACGGCGTGCCGGCGGCCGACCTCCTCGACCTTCTGACGAACACGATCTTTTCCGCACCGGTCTACAAGAACTACGGCGCCTCGATCGCGGCCGCCCGCTACGAGCCGCCGGGCTTCGGGCTGGCGCTCGGCGCCAAGGACGTGCGCCTGGCGCTCGCCGCCGCCGAGGCCGTCCGGGTGCCGATGCCGCTCGCCAGCGTGCTCCGCGACAGCCTGCTCGACGCGCTCGCCCACGGCGACGGCGAGAAGGACCTGGCGGCTTTGGCGACCGTGTCGGCGCGGCGGGCGGGGCGGGGGTAGGGCGAGGCCGCAAGGGGGGACGATCGATCGGATCCCGCCCCGGCCGGCGGATCGCGCGGCCGCGACGGCATCGCCGTCGGAGCCTGCGATTCTAGAGCATTTTCCGACGAAGTGGATGCCGGTTCATCGAAGAAAATGCGACAAGACAATGACTTAGAGCGCCTAACAGAACCGCCTGATCTGGCGGAGGGTGATGAGGCTGGCTTGCAGGAGCGTGAAAGCCTCGTAGATGTCGGCGCGCCGCTCATAGCGGACGGGCAAGCGGCGGGCACGGTTGAACTAGGCGTGGCTGCGCTCGACCACCCAGCGATGCCGCCCGAGCCTGTCACTTCTCTCGATACCGCGCCGGGCAATCCGCGGTGTGATCCCACGTGCCCGGCACTCCCGACGCCGTGCTCTGGCATCATAGGCCTTGTCGGCGTGCAGCTTGTCGGGGCGCTGGCGGGGGCGTCCACGCCGTCCGTTGCGCAGGGGCGGGATGGCGTCCACCGTCGGGGCCATCAGTGGGCTGTCGTGGCAGT
>NZ_JAZFXT010000011.1:0-100204 GCF_036448855.1 Methylobacterium ajmalii | reverse complement strand
CGTCCTTGTTGGCGGCGAGGTAGAACAGGTCGTCGACGAGGGGCGCGCCGTCGCCGGTGACCACGGTGGCGTCGGTGAACTGGTAGCGCTCGAAGCCGGCGACCCGGTCGCGGCCCTCCGGCCCGGTGATCAGCGTGTAGGCGCCGTCGCGGGTGACGGTGGCGTCGGCGAGCCGCGAGCCGAACACCAGGGTGTCGGTGCCGGCGCCGCCGCTGATGATGTCGTCGTAGGGCGTGCCGGTCAGCGTGTCGTTGCCGTCGGTGCCGGTGCGCACGACGCCGCGGGCCAGCACCGTGTCGCCCCGGGTGGCGAGGTTCTGGATCCGGGTGTCGCCGGCCGGCGTCGTGTCGGCGGTGCCGTAGGGCGTCGAGGCGTGGAAGGCGCGCAGGTACTCGGCCATCGCGTCCTGCTCGGTGCCCTGCGCGGCGAAGGTCGCGGTGTTCGGCAGCGAGCGGCCGGGCGTGGCGGAGGCGAGCGCCACCTTGTTCTCGCCGTAGGCCGGGAACGGGTAGTTGTCGCCGCCCAGTCCCGGTGCGGTCGAGGTGCCGGTCGCCAGGAAGTCGAGGGTGACGGTGCGGATGCCGCGGTTCGGGTCGCCGACGATCTGGCCGTTCTGGACCAGGGTGTCGGTGATCCGGCCGTTCTCGTCGACGATCGCCGCGTTGAGGATCCGCTGGCCCTCGCGGGTGACGGTGCCGTTGGCGTCGAGGGTCTGGGCGGTCTTGCCGGCGTCGAACGAGAAGCTCAGGCCCCCGATCTGCGGGAACTGCCCGGGCGTCGCACCCGAGGCGGTGGCCGAGACCGCGTGCTCCAGGATCCGCTTCATCTCCAGCGCCGAGACCGTGGTGACGGCGAGCGCGTTGTTGAAGCGCAGCGAGTTCGTGACGTCGAGCTGCGAGATGTCGCCCGACTGCTTGCCTGCGGAGGGGTTGGCCGCCGGGGGCAATTCGGCGGTGCCGCCGCCCGCGGTCGAGAACGAGCCGATCGAGTCGCGGATGCCGCCGCCGTTCTTGATCGAGACCGCGACCGAGGCATCGTACTGCTTGGCGTACCAGAGGTTGGCATCGGCGGAGAGGTCGCCGAGGTTGGTCTCCTCGGTGCGGACCTCGCCGCGGCGCCCTTCGAGGTAGACGCTGGTGCGGCCCAGGATGTTGCCGTCCTGCTGGCGGATGATGTCGGCGACGCCGGCGGTCTCCTGGATGCCGTCGTTGTTGACGTCGAGGCCCTCGATCATTTCCCTGACGAGGTAGCCCTTGGTGCCCGGCGCGAAGGCCGCGTCCTTCGAGCCCCAGAGCTGCGCCACGCTGGTGTCGTCGACCGCGACCGCGCCCGAGTTCTGCGGCGTGATCGAGTCGCGGATGACGTTGCCCTGGTCGTCGAAGGTGACGGTCAGGCGGCCGACATACGAGTACTCGGAGGCGGTGTTGATCAGCGCCAGGGTCTGGCCCGAGGCGTTGGTGAAGAATTGCGGGTAGGCGCCGCCCGACACGTCGCCCGGCAGCAGCCGGTCGTTGGAATCGGAGAGTAGGGTGTGCGAGCCGCCGCCGATCAGCACGTCGACGTTGCGCAGGAGCGGGGCCAGCGCCTGCTCGTTCGACAGCTGCTGCAGGTGGGTGCCGACGATGACCTTGTTGAGGCCCGGGTTGGCGGCGAGCACCCGGTCGACCTCGGCGTTGATCTGCTGGGCGAGCAGCGCGATCTCGTCGCGGCCGGTGAAGCCGTCGAGCGTGACGTTGCCGAGCGTGGTCAGCAGCGGCTCGAGCTGGGTGGTGGCGCCGATGAAGGCGATCTTCTCGCCGTTCTCGGTGATGATCGTCGACTTGGCGATCTTGTCGGCGCCGGTGCCGGTCTGGGTCGAGGCCGGGCCGGTCTCGGCGAAGCTCGCGGCGTCGCCGTCCTTATGGACGAGGCCCGACAGCGCCGATTCGCGCGAGAAGTTCAGGTTGGTCGAGAGGTAGGGGAATTGCGACCCGACCCAGGTGTCGTCGGAAGCACCCGGGGCCGAGCCGAGATTGGCCCCGATGATGTTGGCGACTTCCGTGGGGCCCGAGTCGAACTCGTGGTTGCCGAACACCGCGGCCTGCACGCCGATGATGTTCTGGATCGTGATGTCGGCCCGGCCCGGCGAGGCGGTGAGCTTGCCGTAGGCGTTGGCGCCCGACAGCCCGTAGAGCTGGTTGTAGACGCCGTTATAGGTCGCGTTCAGCTGCGGGTCGGCGCCGGCGATGAAGAACGGGCTCGGGATCCAGCCGTCGCCGGTCGAGAGCGTGATCGAGTTCGGGGTCGCGTCCTCGAGCTTGTCGACGATCGCCGCGAAGTTCGGCGCGCGCTGGGTCGCCAGGAGGCCGGCCTCCCAGTCGGAGGCGTGCAGGATCTGGAGCGTGTAGGTCATCGGGGCGGCCTGCTGGGTGGTGAAGTCGAGCTGGTCCTGGGCGAGGCCCGCGAAGGCGTTGCCGGCCGTATCGGTGAAGGCGCCCTTCGGCACGATCACGTCGTAGGCGGTGCCCGCCTTGAGGTCGGCGCTCGGATCGATCGTGACGGTGTCGCCCGCGATCGCGACCTGGGCGGCGTCGGAGACCGCGATGGTGCGGGTGTCGCCGGCCCCGTCGGTGATCGTGATCGCGCCGGTCCCGGCCTTCACCGCCTCGCTGAAGCGCAGGGTGATGGCGGCGCCGGGTGCGACCCCGGTGGCGTTGTCGGCCGGCGTGGCGGCGACGAGGGTCGGGGCGGTCTGGTCGAGCTTGAGGCCGACCAGGACCGGATCGTGGTCGGATTCGCGCGCCGCCACCTTGCCGTCGAAATACGAGGCGGGGCGGTTGAAATCGAGGTTGTAGTCGATCGCGTCCGCCTCGTCGGCATTGACGTGCCACTCGGTCACGCCGGTCACCTGGCCGTTCAGGCTCGGGGTGGCGAAGGCGTGGTCGAGGGCGCCGAAGGCCCCGTCGAAGACGTAGGAATAGGGGTCGGCGAGGCGGTCCTCGGCGAGGTTGGTGAAGCCCCCGGCCTTGATCGTGTCGAGGGCGTCCTCCTTGAGGTAGGCGTTGAAGTCGCCGAGCAGGATGATGTCGGAATCCTGCGTGCCGGTCGGCTTCGTCGCCACCCACTCGGTCAGCGCCTTGGCGGCGAGCTCGCGCTGCTGCTGCCAGTTGCCCTGGCCGTCGCCCTGGTCGGCATCCGCGCCGGTGCCGGTGCCGCTCTTCGACTTCAGGTGGTTGATGACCGCGGTGAAATCCTCGCCGCTGGCGATCTCGTGGAAGGTCACCGCGAGGGACGCGCGGCTGGTGTTCACCCCGTTGAAGAGGTGGCCGGTCGTGCTCTGCTGCAAGAGCGCCGGATCGATCCGCGCCACGTCCGCATCGTCGAGCTTCTCGATCGTGGTGTCGAGCGCGACGCCGACCTTGCCCGGCTTGTAGATGAAGCCGACCGCGATGGCGTCGCCGCCGAGGAACTGGCCCTGGTCGAGCTGGCTGCCCGGGTTCACGTAGGCGTAGGTGCCGGCCCCGGCCCGGGCGTTGAGCTGGCCGACGAGGTATTCGAGCGCGTTGCCCGGATTGCCGGGCTGGAACTGGTTCTCGAGTTCCGTGAGGCCGAGCACGTCGGCCCCGGTGCCGATCAGCGTGGTGACGAGCTTCTCGGTCTGGCGCGCCAGCTCCTCGCCGGTGTTGGCGCCGCGGGGCTGCTGGCCGATCGCCGTCGTCGCGCTCGCCGTGCCCGCGAGCGTCGTGAAGTAGTTGAGGACGTTGAGGCTGCCGACCTTGAGCGTGCCGCCGACCGCGTCCGGCGTGCTCGGGCGCGGATTGGCCTTCGTGAAGGTGTTCGAGCCGTCCTCGATCGACCGCACCCGGAAGGCGTTCGTCGGGCCGAAGCCCAGCGTGCCGGTGAGGCCGGTCACGGTGTCGCCCATGCGGGGCGCCGTGGCGGTGGAATAGGTGGGGCCGAAGCCGTCGAAAGTCTCGATCGGCAGGTTCTGGCTGTTCGACCCGTCGTCGTAGGTGATCGAGCGGGCGGCGGTCTGGGCGAGATACGCGGCGTAGCCGGCCGCATTCGGCTCGAATGCGTTGGTGAAGGTCTCGGGCCGGCCGCCCGCCGCGAGGCGGATCTCGTTGAAGCGGTCGAGGTTGAACTGCTCGGAGATCGTGAGGGTCTGGGGGAAGCGGACCAGCATCCCCTCGTAGCGCTCGAGGTCCGGCTGCGCCGTCGTGCCGGTGCCCACCACGCCCGCCGCCGGCAGGCTGACGTCGACCGCCTGCGCCTTGACCTCGGCGGCCGAGAGGGCGCCGGCCTGGACGACCTGGATGCCCGAGGCGGCGTTCACCGTGAGCTGCGTCTCGCCGTTGAACTCGGTGACCGTGCCGGTGACCCGGACCCGGTCGCCCTCGTTCACGTCGACGAGGCGGTTGCCGGTGCCCTCGTAGACGAACAGCCCCTCCGAGGTCAGCGGGTTCGAATCCTGGTCGGCCTTCTCCTCCTGCAGGTAGAAGCCGCCGAGGTTGCGCTTGGCATCCGCGTCGCCGTTCTGGAAGTCGCCGACGACGATCGCCTCGACCGTGACGGTCTGGCCGACCAGCGGGCTGGCGCTGCCGGTGCCCTGCACCGCCGAGATCAGGGTCACGTCGTCGTTGACGATGGTACCGGTGGCGGCGGCGTTGGCGGCCGCCACCGTGGCGGTGAGGCCGGCCTGGCTCGTGCTGGCGCCGGTGAGCGTGAGCGCGAAGGTCTCGCTCGGCTCCGGCGTCGCGTCGCCCTGGACGGTGACGGTGACGACCGCCGAGGCGGCGCCCGCCGGGATCGTGCCGGTGACGGTGAGCGGCAGGGTGGGGCCGCCGGCGAAATCGGCGGAATTCGCCGGGTTCGTGCCGGTACCGGCGAGCTCGGCGGTGAAGGTCACCGCGCCGAGCGTGCCGTTCGTGCGCTGCACCGTGAAGCTGAAGGTCGTGGTGCCGCCATGGCCCTCCGCCCGGCTCACGCTGAGCGAGTCGGGCGCGAAAGAGACCTCCTGCGTCGCGCCCTGGGGCAGGGCGGCGTAGAGGGTGGCGCCGCCATTCGCCACCTCGTTGGCCGAGACCACGAGGTTGGTGCCGGTCGGGTTGCGGTCGGCCGGGATGAAGGTCAGCACCTCCGGGCCGAGATCGGCGGGCGAACCGGCGAGCGGCGGCACGTAGGACACGTAGTTGGCGTTCGCCGGGTCGGTCACGTCGTAGACCAGGATGCCGCTCTGGCGCTCCAGGCCGACGAAGGCGTAGATGCGCCCGTTCACCGTGCCGACGGTGATGCCCTCGGGCTCCGGTCCCTTGTTGTCGGAGCGGTCGTCGGGGGTGGCGGCGACGGTCTGGTCGTTGTTGAACCGCTCCGGCGCGATCCGGGCGAAGATCTTTTCGAACTCGCCGCCGGTCTCGCGCACCTTGGTGATCGTGCCGTCGGCGTTCTGGCGGAAGATCGAGATGCCGCGGCCGCCGAGCGTATTGAGCTGGTCGATCACCCCGTCGCCGTCGGTGTCGCCGGTGCGCAGGAGCACGTTGAGCCGGGCATAGGCCGGGTCGGATTTCAGCGCCTGGAGCGCCGGGGTGAGGCGGGCATTCGGCACCGCGCTCAGGCGCGCGACGTCGTTGGCGTCGTCGGCGCCGCCGATGACCCGCTGGTCGCCCTCGTTGGCGGTGACGAAGTAGGTCGCCCCGCCGGTGGTGAACGACGCGACGCTGTCGGGCTGGAGCAGGCCGTAGATCGGGGTGCCGGCGGGCGTCGCGGCGATGCGGATCGAGGCGGTGCCGTTCGGCCCGTCGCGGTCGGAGGCGTCGAACTCGTTGCCGGGGAGCGCGTGGTTGACCGCGCCGAGCGGCTGGATCGCGATCGGCGCCGTGCCGGGATTGGTCAGATCGATCACCGCGACGCCGTTCACCTCCTGCAGGGTGACGTAGGCGAAGCGGTTGTCGGGCGAGATCGCGATGTATTCGGGCTCGATGTCGGCGGATGCCGCCTTGCCGGGCGTGATCGCGAGGCCGCGGGCGCGCAACGTCGCCTCGGACCCGTCGAGCCCGGAAAAGCCGACGGTCGTGGCGACGGAGGCGCCGGACGCGCCGCCCGAGACGTCGATGATCGAGACGCTGCCGACCGGGTTGCTGGCCTGGCTCGCCTGCTCGCCCTCGTTGGCGACGAGGAGGCGGCTGCCGTCGCGGGTGAAGACGATCTGGTCGGGCCCGACCCCGACGGCGAGCGAGCGCTGCAGCGTGCCGTCGGCGGTAAACAGCGCGACGCGGCCGGGAGCGTCCCCGGTCGCATTGGCATAGGCCACCGCCACGAGGCCGTTGACCACCGCGACCGAGTTCACCGCGCCGTACTGCTCGAGGCTGGAGAGCAGGATCTCGCCCGTCTTGCGCAGGGACCCGGCGGCGTCGAGGGCGACGATCTCGATCCGGTTCTCGTTGGTGTTCTGGACGTAGAGCCGGCTGGTGGTCGAATCGTAGGCCACCACCTCGGCATTCGGCGCGATCGTCGTCGCGGTGTCGTTGGTGGTGGCGTAGGCGCCGAGCCGCACGAGCTGGAGCGCGTTGGTGGCACTCGGCGGGGTCGTGGCGGTCGCGCCCGACAGGCCCTGCAGCGAGGGCGCGGCGTCGAAGATCGCCGTGCCGCCGATCCGGGTGCCGGTATCGTCGTTGAGGATCGTGCCGGTGCCCTGGCCCTTCGCCACGGTCGCGCCCGCGACGTTCGCGACGTCGACCGTGAAGGTCTCGGTCGGCTCCACCACCGTGTCGCCGGTGATGTCGACCGCGAAGGTGGCGCGGGTCTCGCCCGCCGCGATGGTCTGGCGGGTGAGGCTGCGGGCGGCGTAGTCGCTGCCGGCGGTCGCCGTGCCGTCCGCGGTGGCGATGTCGAAGGTCACGCCGCCGGCGGGCGCGGCGGCGCTCAGCGACACCGTGAAGGCGAGCTGCTTCGTGCCGGAATCGCCCTCGGCCGCCTGGACGTCGTCGATCGACAGGGTCGGCAGGGGTTGGGCGGCGGTCACCGCGAAGGGGGTGTAAGCCGCATCCCCGACCCGGGTGGTGTTGTTCTGGGTCCAGGACGAGGGCGCGCCGACCGAGGCCAGGATCTGGTCGCGGGTGCCCGCGGTCGCGCCGGCATAGCGGCCGTTGGCGGAGGGCAGGGCGACGGCGGTCTGGCCCGGCGTCAGGCCCGGCGGCAGGGCCGAGGTGCTGGCGCTGGTGGCGTTGGCGGCGAATGCCGTGCCGCCGTCGGCGAAGTTGATCGCGTACAGGAAGGTCGGGCTCGCGGCCGTGCCCTGGTAGGCCAGGATCTGGTCGCCCGAGGCGTTGAGCGCGAAGTTCTGCGCCGTGAACGCGGGAGAGTTGGTGCCGGCGGCGGCGCTGTCGGTGGTCGGGCGGATCACCGTGCCGGCGGCGAGCGCCGAGGGCGCCGTGTAGGTGTAGGTGCCCTCGCCGGTGCGGAACGCGTTGGCGCTGGAACTCCAGCCGTTGTCGGTGAAGCTGATGGCCGTGCCGGCCTCGACGTCCCGCAGCACCACGAAGGCGAAGTCGTCCGGGTTGGTGGCGTCGTAGCCGACGATGGCGATGTCGCCGGCGGCAAGCGTGGTGGCCATGGGTTCCAGTGTCTCCGGGCGCGCGGGAGCGGCGGCGGGCCCGGACCGGGCGCCACCGTTCGGCGCGAAGCTGTTAGGGCTTGAAGAGTCAGGGACGCGCAGGAGGCACCGGGCTCACCCGCGATCGTTCGACGTGTCGGACCGGATGGGGCGAGGCGGCCTTGTTGCAGCTTGTTTCAGGCTGGTTTCGGTCTGTAAGGGGGTTTTGCGACAGCGCTGTGAAGGTTGGCGGCCGCCCCGGTACCGCGGACGGGGCGCGCGGCGTCCGTCCGGTCGGCCGGTCCCTCAGGAGAGCGGGGCCGCCCCGTGCCCGCGGCACTCCGCGGCGGTCGCCGCCTCCAGCCGCGCCGCGAGCCGGGCGAGGGTGCGCCCGAACAGGCCCGGATCCTGCAGCGCGCTCGCCGTCACCAGCGCGCCCTGGATCGCCGTGACGGTCTCCTCGGCGAGATCGCGGGCGGGGGCCTCGGCCACCCCGGCCCGGGTCAGCGCGGCGGCGACCGCGTCGCGCCAGGCGGCGAAATAGGCGTCGATGCGCCGGGCGAAGGCATCGCGGGTGGCCGAGAGCGCGAAGGCGCCGACGAGGCAGATCCGCCGCCCCGAGCGGAAATAGGCCTCCGTCTCCGCCAGCATGGCGCGCAACGCCGCCGCCGGGTCCGGGTCCTCGCGCAGGGGGCGGAACATCCGCGCCTCGAACCACGCCTCGATCTCGGCGAGCACGGCGGCGGCCATCTCCTCCTTTCCGCCGGGAAAGAAGTGGTAGAGGCTGCCCTTGCCGAGCCCGGTGCGGCGGGCGATCACCGACAGGCTCGCCCCCTCGTAGCCGTGCTCGCGAAACGCCTCCGCCAGGAGCGGCAGGACCGCCGCGCGGGTCTGCGGGCGCGTCAGAGCCCCAGCTCCGTCAGGCCGGGATGGTCGGCCGGGCGCGGGCCCGAGCGGTCCCAGCGGAAGAGGCGTTCGCCCTCGGTGATCGCCAGGTCGTTGATGCTGGCGTGGCGCACCGCCATCAGGCCGTTCTCTGCGAACTCCCAGTTCTCGTTGCCGTAGGCGCGAAACCACGCCCCGGATTCGTCGTGGAACTCGTAGGCGAAGCGGACCGCGATGCGGGCGTCCGACCAGGCCCAGATCTCCTTGATCAGGCGGTACTCGTGCTCGCGCGCCCATTTGCGGGTCAGGAACGCCACGATGGCCGGGCGGCCCCGGAAGATCTCGGCCCGGTTCCGCCAGCGGCTGTCCGGCGTGTAGGCCAGCGCGACCTTGCCGGGGTTGCGGCCGTTCCAGCCGTCCTCGGCGGCCCGGACCTTCAGGAGGGCGGTCTCCCGGGTGAAGGGCGGCAGCGGCGGGCGGTTCTCGGGGACGGTAGGATCGGACATGACGGGCTCCCTCTCTGTACCGATCGGTAAAGAGCCGGCGGGCCGGGGTCAAGCGTGCGGCGCGGTCAGGCCCGGCACAGGCGGGCGAGGCGCGGGCCGGAGACCCGTCCGCGGGTGGTGCCGTCGGTGCGCAGGGCCTCGCCGGCGAGCGCGATCCGGGTCGGGTTCTCGATCAGGGTGTAGCGGGTGCGCCAGGCCGGCAGGCCGAACTGCACCGCCCACAGCCGCAAGGCCTCGCAGAAGCCGCGCCGCGTCCCGGGTCCGAACCGCAGGGGATCGAGCACCGGCGCGACCTCGGCGGCGCCGTAGGGCAGGGCGCGGAACCCCGCCAGCAGGCCGGGGCGGCCCTCCGCCAGGGCGAAGGCGGCGCTCGATTCGACGCCGAGCGCGCCGGCCCGGTCGGCCGGGACGGTCGCGAGGCCGAGGCTGACGGGCTGCTCGGTCAGCACCACCACGGCCCGGCCGGGCGCCCCGGACAGGTCGATCGCCAGCGGCCGGTAGCCGGCACCGGCCTCCCGCGGCGCGGTGTAGACGAGGCCGATCAGGTCGAGAGTGGCGGCCGAGCCCGGGACCCGGTCGGGATGGGCGGTCCAGCCGATGAGCCGCTCGCGCTGGGCGGTCCGCTCGGCCGTCACGTCGGGGACCTGGATCTCCTGGTCGGCGAGGGTGCCGCGGATCGCGACCGGCCCGGCCTCGGCGGCGCAGACGGGGCAGGGGCGCTCGGCGGCTTGCGGCCGGGCCTCGTCGATCCAGGGCTGCCGGGACGGCGAGGCGGGCGGGCCCGGCATCGGGCCCTGCGACAGGGGCGGGGCCGGCGCCTGGGCCGAGGACGTCTGGGCCGGGGAGGCTTGGGTCGAGGGTGCTTGGGCCGGGGACGCCTGGCCGGGGGAGCTGTTGCCCGCCTCGCTCGCCGGGCGCGCGCGCAGGAGCCCGATGCGCGGGTCGAGGACCGCGATCACCGCGAACGGAATGGCGACCGCCGCGAGCGCCGCCAGGCCGAGCCCCCATCGCCCGCTTCCGTCCCGCACGCTCACCCGCCCCGCTGCGCGCACCCACGGCGCGATCCGGTCATTATGCACCCGATCGTAAGGAAAGTGCATCCGCGGCAAAGACTTAGACGAAAAACCTGGGGATGGCGCCCGGGAGGGCTTGCCGAGCGGCCCCGCCCCCTGTCCCTGCGGCACCCGTCCGGCCCGGCAGGACGGGTGCCGGCCCGCCCGAAAGCCCCTATGGTGGCACCATGACGATGCCCGACCCGACGCCGCCGGTGCCCGCGCCCGACCCGACCGACGGGCTCGCGCGCCGGCTGCGGCTGGAGCGGGAGGCGCGGGGCTGGTCGCTCGGCGACCTGGCGGCGCGCTCCGGCGTCTCGAAGGCGATGATCAGCAAGGTCGAGCGGGCCGAGGCGAGCCCGACCGCCGTGCTGCTCGGCCGGCTCTCGGGCGCCTTCGGGCTCACCCTCTCGACCCTGCTCGCCCGGGCCGAGGGGGAGACGGGCCAGCTGCGGCGCGCCGCGTCCCAGCCGGTCTGGGTCGACCCGGCGACCGGCTACCGCCGCCGCCAGCTCTCGCCGCTGATGGGGGAGCATCCCCTCGACCTGACCGAGGTCGAGCTGCCGGCCGGGGCCGAGATCGCCTATCCGGGGGCCTCCTACGCCTTCCTGCGCCAGATGATCTGGATGCTCGACGGCACCCTGACCTTCCGGGAGGGCGAGGCCGTCCACGTTCTCGCGGCCGGCGACTGCCTGGCGCTGGGCGCGCCCGCCGAGTGCGTCTTCGCCAACCGGAGCGACCGGCCCTGCCGCTACCTCGTCGCCGTCGCGCGGCAGCGCTGAGGGAGCCGCCGGCGCCGGAGGCTCACGCCGCGCGACGGGTGAGGAAGGTCCGGGCCTCGGCCCCGCCGCGCAGGAAGCCGTAGACCAGCACCGGCCAGCAGAAGAGCAGCACCGCCATCGGCGCCGACATCTGCCAGCCGACGATCGCCCCGACGATGCCGGCCGCCGAGCCGACGAAGCGGAAGTAGAACACCGGCACCGCGACCACGAGGCCGAGCAGCACCGGCACCCCGAGTGCCGCGGTCAAGCCCGCCTGCACCGCCAGGAGGTTGGTCACGCCCATGGCCAGGAACACCAGGAAGGCGGCTATCTGCATCATCGGTCTCGCGCTCCGGTCCCTTGCGATTCGTGCAGGCCACGAAAGACAGGCGAGCATGGCTTTTTGTGGGGCGCCGGCGCGGCGACGGCCGGGTCGCCCACCGAAACCGGCGAGAACGGAAGAATTTCATCCATTCTGGCTCTTGCAGAGAAGAGAATTTTCGAAACGCCAATCAAGCCTAAGTCGGCAAAGCGCATTTAATCCCGAGATTCGCCCATCGACCGTCGTACATGTGCGCGAGCGCACAGGGATCGTCGAGGGCACAACCTAGATCCGGCGTCGAGCGGCGGCGCAATCCCGGCGACCGGCCGCGCATGACCGACGAGATCGACGATGACGAAGACCACCCTGCTCCTCGCCGGGGCGACCCTGCTCGCCGCGACCGCGGCCTCGGCCCAGTCGGCGAAGGAGATCTACAGCTACAAAGCCCCCTCCGGCATGTTCAGCGAGGGCACCACGAAGTGGGACATGTACCGCTTCATGGCGGTCGACCACGAGCAGCAGGAGCAGCGCGAGGCGGCCGCGGCCCGGGCGGAGGCCGACCGCACCGCCTCGGTGCCGTCCCCCGCGGTGGCGGGCCGGCCGGTCGCGCATTCCCGCCTTGCGCATTCCCGTTTCGCCCATTCCCGCCTTGCTCACGCCCGCGCGCAGTCCGTCCGGCCTTGAGGGCCCGAGCCGGGCGGGACGGCCCTTCTGCCACACCCGGACGCGTCCCACTTTTGCCTAACCGTGATGTACCTCGCCAACCGGATCGGCTCGGATAAGATTTCCCCCAGTGCGGATACGAGAAGATCCGCCGATGCTGCAATGCAAAAAAGGCAGCGGGGGACGCGATGGATGCGAGATCACTGCTCGTCCAAGTTCAGTCCGACATCGGTGCGACGTGCGACAGGGCGGTCCGGCAGGCTTCATTGATCGCGGCGCGCGAGCGACAGGGATTGTCAACCGACCGCGAGCGGAATGTCCTGCGCGGCATCCGGGTATCCCTGGGTCTCGAATACCACCACGAGGCGGTGCTGCTGGGGCGGCTGGCCGGCGGCGAGGCGGGAGGCGATCGCGTCGACCGCCGTGCCGCGCCGGCCCGCCGCCGGTGCCATCGCGGGGTCGGGGGGGATTGCCCGCTGCCGATCCCCTGCTGCGCGACGCTGGCGGCGACCCTGACGTCCCGGTCGCCGGCGGGCGCCGCCCGGCGCTGACCGGCCTTCCGGCGGACGGCGCGATTCGGACGAGAGTGCTTCGGGCACAGGGGTAGTTCGGGGTGAGGGCGATTCGGGCCGGGGTGACCCGGACGGGTACCGGACCGCGCCGGCCACCCGTGCTCCGGTGCCACACCCGCGAACCGGATCGCCGCCGGCGCCCTCCGGCGGGCGCCACCGCCCGGGGCGGTGTGGCGCCGGAGCACTGGCGTTCGCCGCGGCCCCGGCGGTCTTCTCCCACGGCAAGATCGGAGAGCTCATGCCCGTACCTGCCCTGCTGCCCGCCGCGTCGGACGCGCCGCTCCTCCTCCACCTCGCCGGGTCCCTGGCCTTCGTGGCCGCCGCGGGACGGGGCATCGGCTGGGCCCTCGACGCCTGGGTGCGCCGCGCGCCCTCAGCGCCCGCCGTCCCGGCCGAGCGTCCGCCTCAGTCCGGCGCCCGCATCCGGTAGCCGACCCCGGTCTCGGTCAGGATGTAGCGCGGGCGCTCGGGCTCCGGCTCGAGCTTCTGGCGCAGCTGGCGCACGTAGACCCGGAGGTATTGCGGGTCGGCGGCGTTGCCCCACACCTCGCGCAGCAGGTGGGCGTGGGTGAGCACCTTGCCGGCATGGTGCACGAGCAGACGCAGCACGTCGTATTCCTTGGGCGAGAGCTTCACCTCGCGCTCGCCCACCCGGACGATGCGGCGCACGAGGTCGACCGAGAGCTCGCCGGCCCGGAAGACCGGGCGCTCGCCGCCGACCGCGAGCTGGTGGCGGAGCGCCGTGCGCATCCGGGCGAGCAGTTCGTTCATGCCGAAGGGCTTGGTGACGTAGTCGTCCGCCCCGAGATCGAGCGCCTCGACCTTGCCGGCCTCGTCGTCGCGGCTCGACAGCACGATCACCGGCAGGTCGGGCTTCAGGCCCCGGATCTGCGCCAGGAGGTCGTGCCCCTTGATGTCCGGCAGGCCGAGATCGAGGATCGCCAGCGCGATGTCCTCCCGGCTGAGGAGGTCGAGGGCGGTGCGGCCGTTCTGCGCCTCCACGACCTGGTAGCCCTGGCTGCCGAGGCCCACGCGCAGGAGCTTGCGGATCGGCGGCTCGTCGTCGATCACCAGGATGCGGGGGTCGTTGGTCACGCGGCGGCGTCCTCCTGAGCGGCGCGGGGCACCGGGAAGGTCAGGGTGAAGGCGGCGCCCGGGCAGGGGGACCCGTGCCGGTCGCCCCGGGTGCGGGCGGTGATCCGCCCGCCCATCGCCTCGACGAAGCCGCGCGAGATGGCAAGGCCCAGGCCCGTCCCGGCCCGCACCCGGTCGCGCTTCCTCACCCGGTAGAAGGTGTCGAAGATCCGCTCCTCGTCGCCCTCCGGGATGCCCTCGCCCTCGTCGAGGATCCGCACCCGCACGACGTCGTCCCCATCCTGGGTTTCCTGCCAGGCCTCGATCCGCACCAGGCTGCCCTCGGGGGCGTACTTGGCGGCGTTGTCGAGGAGGTTGAACAGCACCTGCTCGGTCAGCACCGCGTCGAGGCGCAAGGGCGGCAGGCCGGCGCCGAGAGCCAGGGCGACCCGGTGATGCGCCAGGATCTTGTCCGCCCGCTGGAGCGCCGTCGCGACGATCTCGGCGAGGTCGTGGGGTGCGAGGTTCGGGGCGAGCGCCCCGGATTCGAGCTTCGTCATGTCGAGGAGGTTGGCGATGAAGCGGTTCAGCCGCTCGGCCTCGTCGATGATGGTCGCGAGCAGTTCGCCCTGCCCGTCGCGGTCGAGGGCGTCCCCGAGGTCGCGCAGGGTCGTGGCCGAGCCGAGCACCGCGGCGAGCGGCGTCTTGAGGTCGTGCGAGAGCGAAGACAGCAGGGCCTGGCGCAGGCGGTCGGTCTCGGCCGAGCGGCGGGCGCGATCGAGGTCCTCGACGAGGTGGACCCGCTCGATGGCGAGCGCCCCCTGGTCGGCGAGCGCGTCGAGGAGCCGGCGCTGGTCGGGGGTGAGGAGCGGCCCCGGCTTGTCGCCGTCGAGCCCGACCACCCCGACCATGCCGCGGCCGGTGCGCAGGGGCAGGAAGAGGCGTTTCGCTCCCGGCAGGGTGTCGGCGCCCCGCCCCGCCGGGCGGCCGTGGTCGAAGGTCCATTTCGCCGCCGCGAGGTCGGCCTCGTCGAGCTCGTCCTCCGGGGGATAGCCGGCCATCACCGTGACGGTGCCGCCCTGCGGCAGGAGCAGCACCACCCGCAGGCGCAGCATCAGGGCGATCTGGTAGGCGGTGGCCCAGAGCACGTCGTCGAGGGTGCCGCAGCCGGCGAGCTTGCGCGAGAAGCCGTAGAGCGCCTCGGTGGCCTTGCTGCGGGTGCGCGAGATCGTCGCCTCGGCCCGCGCCCGCGCGGCGAGGTTCGAGACCACCACCGCCACCAGGGTGAAGAAGAACAGGGCGACGACGTTGGTGGGGTCGGCGATGGTGAAGGTGTAGAGCGGCGGCAGGAAGAAGAAGTTGTAGGCCAGCGACGCCGCCACCACGGTGACGAGCGACGGGGCGAGCCCGAAGCGCACCGCCACCGCCACCACGGCGGTGAGGAAGACGAGGTCGGTGCTCTCGTGGCCGAGGGAGGGCTGGAGCGCGAGGCCGAGGCCGAGCGCGCCCGCGACCGCGGCGAGCGCCGCCGCGTAGGGCAGGAGGCCGGGCCGGGGCGGGGCGGCGGTGCGCACGCCCTTGTGGGGGGCCGGCGCCCCTGCCGCCTCCTCGCCCGCCACGACGTGGACGCTGATCGAGCCCGAGCGGCGCAGGAGGTCGTGCACCACCGAGCCGTTCAGGAGCTCGAACCAGCGCGAGCGGGTCGACTTGCCGATCACCACGTGGGTGACGTTGTGCTCGCGGGCGAAGGCGACCACGTCGTCGGCGATGCGGCCCTGGCTCGGCAGGGTCGCGGTCTCTCCGCCCAAGCGCTCGGCGAGCCGGAGCGTATCGGCGATGCGGTCGCGCTCGGCCTCGCCGAGCTGAGCGCTGCGCCGGCTCTCGATGGTGAGCGCGGTGAACGGCGCCCGCAGCCGGTCGGCGAGGCGCTTGGCGGTGCGCACCAGCCCGGCCGAGCGCGGATCCTCGCTGACGCAGACCAGCACCCGCTCGCCCGCCGCCCAGGGGCCGGGAATCGCGTGGGCCCGCATGTGGGTGACGAGCTGGTCGTCGACCTGCTGGGCGGTGCGGCGCAGCGCCAGCTCGCGGAGCGCCGTCAGGTTGCCGGGAGAGAAGTAGTGCTTGAGCGCCCGCTCGGCCTGGCGCGGCAGGTAGACCTTGCCCTCCTGCAGGCGCCGGATCAGGTCGTCGGGGGAGAGGTCGATGACCTCGATGTCGTCGGCCCGGTCGAGGATCGAATCCGGCACCGTCTCGCGCACCCGGATCCGGGTGATCTGCGCCACCACGTCGTTCAGGCTCTCGACGTGCTGGATGTTGAGGGTGGTGTGGACGTCGATGCCGGCCTGGAGCAGCTCCTCGACGTCGAGGTAGCGCTTGGGGTGGCGCGAGCCCGGGGCGTTGGTGTGGGCGAGCTCGTCGACCAGCGCCAGCTGCGGCTTGCGGGCCAAGAGCCCGTCGAGGTCCATCTCGTCGAACGTGCCGCCGCCATACGCGACCGTGCGGCGGGGCAGCACCGCGAGCCCGGCGACCAGGGCCTCGGTCTCGGGCCGGCCGTGGGTCTCGACCACGCCCACCGCCACGTCGACGCCCTCGCGCACGCGCGCATGGGCCGTCGTCAGCATCTCGTAGGTCTTGCCGACCCCCGGCGCGGCGCCGAGGAAGATCTTCAGGCGCCCGCGCCCGGGCGCCTCCCGGCGCGCCTGCGCCAGGAGGGCGTCGGGCGAGGGCCGCAGGCCCTCGCGCAAGGGCCGCAAGCCCTCGCCCGAGGGACGGGACGTGTCCCTCATCGGGCCTGCTGGACGTCGAGGGCGCGGTTGAGGGCGAGCACGTTGACCCGGCGCTCGCCGAGGACACCGAGGCTCGGCTCCTGCACCTGCCCGGCGACGAGGGCGCGCAAGCCATCCTCTGAGATGCCGCG
The DNA here is from genome assembly GCF_036448855.1 of Methylobacterium ajmalii. NCBI lineage: Bacteria > Pseudomonadati > Pseudomonadota > Alphaproteobacteria > Hyphomicrobiales > Methylobacteriaceae > Methylobacterium > Methylobacterium ajmalii. The sequence goes on along the minus strand of NZ_JAZFXT010000011.1, from coordinate 83,882 downwards.
GGCCTTCGCCACCCGGGGCACCTGGAACAGGGCGGCCTCGGGCGAGACGTCGGGATCGAGCCCCGAGCCCGAGGTGGTGACGAGGTCCTGCGGCACCGGGTCGGTCGGGTTCTCGGCCTTGAGAGCGGCGAGGTCGGTCTTCACCCGGTCGATCAGCGCCGGGTTGGTCGGCCCGAGATTGGCGCCGCCGGAATTGGCGGCGTTGTAGGGCGCCGCCACGGTCTTCGTGGAATCGGCCGGATCGGGCGCCACGGTCGCCGAGGGGCGGCCGTGGAAGTAGCGCTCGCTCGTGAAGCTCTGGCCGACGAGCGCGGAGCCGACGAGCGTGCCGTCCGCATTGCGGATCAGGCTGCCCTCGGCTTGCGCCGGGAAGAGCCGCCCGGCGATGCCCGTCATGGCGAGCGGATAGGCGAGGCCGGTGACGAGGGTCAGGCCGGTGAGGAGCACGAGGGCGGGGCGGAGGTGCCGGAGCATGGCGTTCTTGTCCGTTCGAGCCGAGTTCGATCAGGCGAGGTGGAGGGCGCTCACGGCGAGATCGATCACCTTGATGCCGACGAACGGCACCAGGATCCCGCCGAGACCATAGATCAGGAGATTGCGCCGCAGCAACGCGGCGGCGCCGACGGCGCGGTAGCTCACCCCGCGCAAGGCGAGCGGGATCAGCGCCACGATGATCAGCGCGTTGAAGATGATCGCCGACAGGATCGCGCTCTGGGGCGAAGCGAGCCCCATCACGTTGAGGGCCTGGAGCTGCGGGTAGAGCCCGACGAACATCGCCGGGATGATGGCGAAGTACTTCGCCACGTCGTTGGCGATCGAGAAGGTGGTCAGCGCACCCCGCGTCATCAGCAGCTGCTTGCCGATCTCGACGATCTCGATGAGCTTGGTCGGGTCGGAATCGAGGTCGACCATGTTGCCGGCCTCGCGGGCCGCCACCGTGCCGGTGTTCATCGCCACGCCGACATCGGCCTGGGCGAGCGCGGGCGCGTCGTTGGTGCCGTCGCCGCACATCGCCACGAGCTTGCCCTGCGCCTGCTCGCGCCGGATCAGCGCCAGCTTGTCCTCCGGGGTGGCCTGGGCGAGGAAGTCGTCGACGCCGGCCTCCGCGGCGATGGCGGCCGCGGTCATCGGGTTGTCGCCGGTGATCATCACCGTGCGGATGCCCATCCGGCGCAGCTCCGCGAAGCGCTCCCGGATGCCGCCCTTGACGATGTCCTTGAGGTGGACGACGCCGAGCAGCTTGCCGTCGCGGGCGACCGCCAGCGGCGTGCCGCCGGCCTTGGCGATCTCCTCGGCGATGGCCCGGATCTCCTGGGCGGCCATCGCGTCGAGGCGGGGCTGGATCACCCGGGCGGTGGCCTCGCGCCCGACCGGCGCGGGGGCCGCCTCCAGGCTGGCGATCACCGCCTCGACCGCGCCCTTGCGGATCGAGGAGCCGTCGAGGTCGATGCCCGACATCCGCGACTGCGCGGTGAACGGCACGAAGGTGGCGGCGAGGCTTCCCATGTCGCGGGCCCGGATGCCGTGCGCCTCCTTGGCGAGCACCACGATCGAGCGGCCCTCCGGCGTCTCGTCGGCGAGCGAGGCGAGCTGGGCGGCGTCCGCCAGCGTGCCCGGGGTGACGCCGCGGACGGGTCGGAACTCGGTCGCCTGGCGGTTGCCGAGCGTGATCGTGCCGGTCTTGTCGAGGAGCAGCGTATCGACGTCGCCCGCCGCCTCGACGGCGCGGCCCGACATGGCGAGTACGTTGAACCGCACCAGCCGGTCCATGCCGGCGATGCCGATCGCCGAGAGCAGCGCGCCGATCGTGGTCGGGATCAGGGTGACGAAGAGCGCCACCAGGACGGCGAGCGGGATCGCGCCGCCGGCGTAGGACGCAAAGCTCGGGATCGAGCCGACCGCGAACACGAACACGATGGTGAGGCCGGAAAGCAGGATGTTGAGCGCGATCTCGTTGGGGGTCTTCTGGCGCGAGGCGCCCTCGACGAGTGCGATCATCCGGTCGATGAAGGTCGAGCCGGCGGCGGCCGTGATCCGCACCCGGATCCAGTCGGAGAGCACTTGCGTGCCGCCGGTCACCGCCGAGCGGTCGCCGCCGGATTCGCGGATCACCGGCGCGGATTCGCCGGTGATCGCCGCCTCGTTGACAGAGGCGATGCCCTCGATCACCTCGCCGTCCGACGGGATCACGTCGCCGGCTTCCACCAGCACCACGTCGCCGACCTTGAGGCCGGCGCCCGGCACGGTCTCGTAACCGCTGCGTGGGCCGCCGGGAGCGGCCGCGGGGCCGGAGAGCAGCTTCGCGGTCGTCTCGGTGCGGGTGCGGCGCAGCGAATCGGCCTGCGCCTTGCCGCGGCCTTCCGCCACCGCCTCGGCGAAGTTGGCGAACAGCACGGTGAACCAGAGCCAGAGGATGATCTGGCCGGTGAACATCAGGTCCTGCCCGCCCGAGATCAGGTCGCGGACGAACAGCAGGGTGGTGAAGGCCGCCACGACCTCGACCACGAACATCACGGGGTTCTTCACCATCTGGCGCGGGTCGAGCTTGGTGACCGCGCCGAGGAGCGCGGGCCCGATCAGGCCGGCGCTCAGCAGGGAGGATTTCGGGAGGGAGGATTTTTGGGACTGGGCCATGATCCTGGGATCCGGATGAGGCGAGGAGGTTGGGGCAGGCGGCCGTGGCCGCAGCACCCAGGAGGTGACGTGTCGAGCGGAGAGGATCGTTCTTCCGAGATCGGACGGCTCGGCAGTGGGTCCATCGTCTCCCACCCGCGACCTCGAAGGAGGGCTCCAGACATCGCTGTGGTCTCTGGAGCCCTCCTTCGAGGCCCACTTCGTGGGCACCTCAGGATGAGGTTGCGAAGGGGATGAGTTCTCGTCGCTCGAAGCGGTCGGTCACGGCGCGAGCGCCGCGGCCCCGAGCATGACCGCCGCCCAGATCGCGCCGGAACCGAGCAGGGCGAGGCCGGTGAGCGCCAGGACGATGTCGCAGGGCCGCAAGGTGGAGCGGTCGTGGCGCGGGCCCGAGCGCGGCCGGTGCCGGGACAGGCCCCGGCGGATGCGGTCGGCGTGGGTGGTCATGGCTCAGCCCCCCGCCGCCGCGAAGGTCTGGCCCGCCGCCCCGGCCAGGTGCTCGACGATCGGTCCCAGCGCCAGCGACGGGAAGAAGGTCAGGCCGCCGACGATCAGGATCACCCCGACGAGGAGGCCGACGAACAGGCCGCCATGGGTCGGGAAGGTCCCGGCGGAGGCCGGCAGGGTCTTCTTCGCCGCGAGCGAGCCCGCGATGGCGAGCGCCGGGATGATGACGAAGAACCGGCCGACCAGCATCCCGAAGCCGAGCGTCAGGTTGTAGAACGGCGTGTTGCCCGAAAGCCCGCCGAAGGCCGAGCCGTTGTTGGCCGCCGCCGAGGTGAAGGCGTAGAGGATCTCGGTGAAGCCGTGCGGACCCGCATTGGCGGGACCCGCCAGGCCCGCCGGCAGCACCGTGGCGAGCGCGGTGAAGCCGAGCATCATCAGGGGCAGGCAGAGGATGGCGAGCATCGCCATCTTGACCTCCCGGGCCTCGATCTTCTTGCCGAGATATTCGGGCGTGCGCCCGACCATCAGGCCGGCGACGAAGATCGCCACCACCACGAAGACCAGCATGCCGTAGAGGCCCGCGCCGACGCCGCCGACGATGATCTCGCCGAGCTGCATGTTGACGAGCGGGATCAGGCCGCCGAGCGCCGTGAAGGCGTCGTGCATGGCGTTGACCGCGCCGCAGGAGGCGGCGGTGGTCACGACCGCGAACAGGGCCGAGCCGGGGATGCCGAAGCGCAGCTCCTTGCCCTCGAGGTTGCCGCCCTGGAGCCCGAGGGCGTTGAGGAGCGGGTTGCCGGCGCCCTCCGCCGCGTAGGTGATCGCGACGCCGGCGAGGAACAGCACGCCCATCGCGGCGAGGATCGCCCAGCCCTGGCGCTCGTCCCCGACCATGCGGCCGAACACGTTGGTGAGCGCGGCACCTAAACCGAAGATCGACACCATCTGGATCAGGTTCGACCAGGCGGTGGGGTTCTCGAACGGGTGGGCGGCGTTGGCGTTGAAGAAGCCGCCGCCGTTGGTGCCGAGCATCTTGATCGCCACCTGGCTCGCCACGGGCCCGAGCGCGATGGTCTGCTTGGCCCCCTCGAGCGTCGTGGCCTCGGCGTAGGGCGCGAGCGTCTGCGGCACGCCCTGCCAGACCAGGAACAGCGTGTAGACGATGCAGAGCGGCAGCAGCACGTAGAGGGTGCAGCGGGTCAGGTCGACCCAGAACGAGCCGACCGTGCGGGCCGAGGCCCGGGCAAAGCCCCGGATCAGCGCCACGGCGAGCGCGATGCCGGTCGCCGCCGAGAGGAAGTTCTGGTGCGTCAGCCCCAGCATCTGCGACAGGTAGGAGAGGGTGCTCTCGCCGCCGTAGTTCTGCCAGTTGGTGTTGGTGACGAAGCTCGCGGCGGTGTTGAAGGCGAGGTCCGGCGCCACCGCGCCCTGGTCGGCGGGGTTGAACGGCAGGAGGTTCTGCAGCCGCAGGATGCCGTAGAGCAGGGCGAAGCCGGCGGCGTGGAAGACCAGCATGGCGCCCGCGTAAGCGAGCCAGTGCTGCTCGTGGGTCTCGTCGATGCCGGCCAGCCGGTAGAGGCCGCGCTCGATCGGGCGCAGCACGGGCGAGAGGGGGGTGGAGGCGCCGGTGAAGACCCGGGTCATGTAGAGACCGAGCGGCTTCACCAGGGCGAGGACGATCGCGCAGAACAGCGCGACCTGGAGCCAGCCTGAGAGCGTCATGGGGGGGCTCCTCAGAACCGCTCAGGCCGCACGAGGGCGTAGGCGAGGTAGGCGAGCAGCCCGAGGGTCATCAGGCCGCCGAGCCCGTAATCGAGGGTCATCGCGGGCCTCCTCACAGGCGTTCGCACAAGGAGACGTAGCCGAGCGACAGGGCGAAGAAGCCCAGGCCGGCCGCCAGCATCAAAAGATCGAACATGGGGTATCCCCGTCGGGCGGCGCGGGGACGACGGGCGCCGCCGCATCGAACCGGGCCGCGCGCTGCGGCCCCGACACCGGAGATCCTCCTGATCGCGTAGGGATTCGAGAGGGGACGGGGCGCCCCGCCATAAAGGCGGCATAAAGATCGCGGGGTCAGGCCCGGTCGGCGGGGCACCTGGCGGCGCGGACCGCCTCCTGCAGGCCGGGGCAGGCGTGCTCGGCGCCGCGGCAGGCGGAATGCAGGGCGAGGCGGTCGATCCGGAGCACGCAGGTGGTGCCGTGGCGAAAGCCCCGGACGGGAAAGCCGCAGAGCCGGCAGGCGGCCTGCACCCGGCACAGCGCCGGATCGGACGGCGCGACGCCCCGCGGAAGGCGGCGGGCTCGCCGGCCCTGACTCGATACCATCACGACCACCCCGGGCGACGCTGCTGCGCATCGCGGGGTTCTGGGATCGGCTCCGGGAAAGGAACAAGGCGGGCGGACGGCCCGGATTATCAAGATTCCATCAAGGCCGGGGAGGCGCGGGTGGGCCCGCCGACCGTCCGCGACCGTCAGGTTGCCGTTCGCGACCGTCAGGTCGCCGCCTGCGACCGTCAGGTCGCCAAGAGCTCGCCGCCCTTCTCGGCGATGACCTGCCGCACCTTGCCGGAGAAGACCCCGAGCAGCAGCGGCAGGTGGACCTCGACGCGGGCGGCCTCGTCCTCGACCGCGATGGTGCCGCTGACCGACTGGCCCATGGCGCCGACCTGGAAGCCGAGGGTGTCGCCGGTCCAGACCGGATCCTGCATGGTGAGGCCGGCCTTCTGGACGAGATCCCGACCCTGGCCGATCCGGGCATCGATGCGCCGCCGTGCCTCGCTCCGACCGAGCTGGTGGGGAATCACGACAACCAGGGGTTTCGCCATCACCGTCTCCACGGGCCGCCGCGCCCCTTCGCGGGAGGCGCATCCGGGCATCATGCCCCGGCGGCATCGAATCTCTGCGGTTGAATTTTATCAGGACGGTCGGGAATTCAATCGGTGGCGACCGCGGAGGGTTAAGGAATGTGGCAGGGGCCGGCCCAGACCGGATGTCCCGCCGAATGTTCGCTCGCGGATGCTGGGCAAGCCCGCCGGCCTGGCGTAGAGGGGCGGGGAGCGGCGCGGGCTGGCGCGCCCCGCGAACGGAGGCCGGTCGTCACGTGATCGAGCGGGGAATTCTCGGCGCCGTCGCCGTGTGCATCGCGGCCACGGCCGGCCTGTGGCTGCTCGCGATGCCGGACGAGCCGGTGCGGGCCCTGCAGGACGGCCTCGGGGCCGCGGCGCTCGCCACCATCATCGCGGGCGCGGCCGTCCGGCGCTCCTCCGAGTGAGCGACGACCGCCGGACGGCCCTGGCACGGCTCGCCCGGCTCTCGACCCTCGCCCGGCCCCTGGCGCGCGGGTGCGTCGCGCTCCTCGTCGCCGTCGCGGTGCTGTGGCTCGCGTTTCACCTGCGCTGAAGCAGGCCTGCGCTAGAGCATTTTCCGACGAAGAGGATACCGGTTCGTCGCAGAAAATGCGGTAAACACAAATACTTAGAGAGCTTCGCGATTGCAGCGCGATCGTGAAGTGCTCTCAAGCCGATCCCCGCTTGCGGTAGCTGTCGCACCGGCGGGTCGGGACTGCTAAGCTGGCGGCGCCCGAACCCGGACGAAACCCGATGCGTCTCTCCCTCGCTTCCCTGCTGATCCTCGGTGCGCTCGCCGTCCCGGCCCACGCCCAGACGACGGCCCCAAACCCGTTCAGCCCCGGCGCGCCCAAGCCGAACCCGGCGCCGCCGCCGAACCCGCCCGCCATCCCGGCCAAGCCCGCGGCGCCGGCCGCGCAAGGCCCCGCCGGCACGGCGCCCGCCGGCAACGCGGCCGCCCCCCGCGCGCCGGCCGCCGGCGCGGTCTATCCGACGGCGGTCGCGCCGAAATACGCCAAGGAGTCCCCGGGCAGCGCCCGCCAGCACACCTGCCTCGACCAGTACAACGCCAACAAGGCGGCCGGCGGCGCCGGCAACGGCGGCCTCAACTGGATCGAGAAGGGCGGCGGCTACTATTCCGAGTGCAACAAGCGGCTGAAGGGCTGACGCCCGCGGGGAGGCACCGACCTCACGCCCGCGCCGGCCCGGGGGCCGGCCGCGCGGTGAGCGCCAGGGCCGCGCCCAGGCCCGCGGCGGCGAGCCCCGCCAGCACGGCCCAGGCCGGCCAGGCGCCGCCGGCGCCCTCGGCCAGGGCCGCCTGGTAGGCCTCGATCGCCCAGGCGTTCGGGGTGAACCAGCCGAGGCTCTGAAGCCAGGGCGGCATCAGGAAGCGCGGCACCATGCTGCCGCCGACCGCCGAGAGCAGCAGCACCCCGAAGGTCGAGACGAGGTGGGCCTGCTGGCGGGTCCGCGCCGCCGCGCAGGCGGCGAGCCCCAGGCCCGCCGCCATGGCGGCGACCAGCACCCCGGTGACGAGCCAGGCCACGACGTGCGGGCCGACCGAGACGCCGTAGACCAGGGCGGCGGCCGCGAAGATCAGGCCGCCCTGGGCGGTGCCCTGGAGCACCAGGAACAGGAACTTGCCGAGCACCACCACCGGCAGGCCGCCGGGGGCGGCGGCGAGGCGGTCGGCGAGGCCGGACTGGCGCTCCTCGACCAGGGACAGGGCGCCCTGCATCGCGGCGAACATCAGGAACACCGCCGCGATCGCCCCGGCATAGTAGGCGACGCGGGCATTGCCCCCGTCCGGCCCGCCATGCCCCTCGGCCGTCGAGGTCCGGGCGACCAGGGCGGCGAAGGAGAAGGCCTCCTTCTTCTCGCGGCTCTCGGCGAAGGCGCGGTCCAGGAAGGCGCGCTCGTCCGGGCCGATCTTGCCGGTGCGCTCGACGTCGGCGACGACCCGCGACAGCACCACGTCGGGCAGGGCCTCGTTGAGGACCCGCTGGACCTGGCCCAGCGCGATCGGGGTGGCAAGGGCGCGTGCCGGGCTCTCGACGACGAGGATCGGCGCGTCGGCCGAGGTGCTCCCGGCGGCGAGGTCGCCGCGCAGCACCAGGGCGACGTCGACCTCGCCCCGGCGCACCGCCGTCAGCGGGTCGCCGTCGAGGCGCGTCGTGCGCAGCGCCGGGTCGGCCTCGAGGGCGGCGACGAGCCGTCCGGTCGTGGCGGTGCGGGCCTGGTCGAGGAGCCCGACCTGGATGCGGATCCGCTCGCCGACGGCGCCGGAGAAGATCGCCGCGAACACGCAGAAGATCACGGTCGGCAGGACGAAGGCCATCACCAGGGCGGCGCGATCGCGCCAGAGGGTGAGCAGCATCACCCGGAACGCGGCGACGATCATGCCACGGCCTCCACGGGGCGAAGGTCCGCCGGGGGCTCGCCCGCGGTCACGTCGCGGTAGAGCACGTCGAGCCCCGGCTCGCGCACCCGGATCTCCCGCACCGGCACGCCGTGGCGGCGCAGGTGGGCGAGGAGCGCCGCGCCGTCGCGCCCGCCCGCCACCGCGTCGCCGGCCCGCCTGTCGGTCTGCCAGACGAGCGGCGAGGCCGGATGGAAGCCGGCCTGGCGCAGGGCGGCCGCCGCCGCCGGGCCCGCGGCCTCGGCCAGCGCCACCTCGTGCTCGGGCGGGCCGGCGCGCAGGCGCGCGAGCAGGTCGGCGAGGCGCCCGTCGAGGCGGATGCGCCCGTCCTGGAGCACCAGGACCCGCCCGGCGAGGCGCTCGGCCTCGGCGAAGTCGTGGGTGGCGACGAGCAGCGCGGCGCCGGTCTCCGGCAGGCGCTCGAGCACCGCGTGGATCGCCGCCCGGGCGGCCTGGTCGACGCCCTGCGTCGGCTCGTCGAGGAGGACGAGGGCGGGCTCGCCGAGGAGCGCCGCCGCGATGTTGGCCCGGCGCTGGTAGCCGCCGGAGAGCACGCCGACGAGGCGTGAGGCGACGTCGTCGAGGCCGGTCCGCGTCAGCGCCCGGGCCACCGCCGGCGCCCGCGCCGCCCGGGGCAGTCCCAGGAGGCGGGCGAAGACCTCGAGGTTCTCCCGCACGGTGAGGCGCGGGTAGAGGGCGATCTCCTGCGGCACCCAGGCGATGGCGCGCCGCACCGCGGAGGAGCGCCCCGGATCGCCGCCGGCCACCCGCACGCTGCCGCGCTCCGGCACGAGGCGGCCGGCGAGGAGGCGCATCAGCGAGGTCTTGCCGGCGCCGTTGGGGCCGAGCAACGCCACGGTCTCGCCGCGCGCGAACACGAGGTCGACGCGATCGAGGACCCGCCGGTTGCGGTACGAGAAGGCGAGGTCGCGGACGGTCGCCGCCGGATCGGGTGTCATGGTCCCGACCACAGCAGAGCTTTGCGGCATTCCCGGGGAGGGACGCCGGTGCGCAGGAGGACCCACCCTGGACAGGACCTACCGGGCCGGCAGGGCGCGGGTGAGCCGCACCCGCAGCGATGCGCCCGGCTCGCCGAGGCGGAAGGCGGCGGCGGCAAAATCCGGGCGGCCGCGCCGGCCGGCGCCGTTCGAGAAGCCGTAGGGCTCGGTCGGCAGGCCGAGGGGCGTGCGGCCGAGGCGCCCGTCGCCGTCGAGGTCCTGGAACGCCGCCACCGCGTAGCTGCCCGGCGGCACGTCGGTGAAGCCGAAGCGCAGGCTCGGGCCCGAGGCCGGTCCGTTCTGGCCGATGCGGCAGGCCTCCTCGGCGAGCGACCCGGTGCAGAGCGCGACGAAGACCCGGCCGGCGCCGGGCTCGACCCCGTCGACCTCGATCGCGAGGTCGGCGGCCGACGCCGGACCCGCCAGGGCCAGAAGCGCTACCAGCGCGAGGGGGCCCCTCACGAGGCCTCCCCGAGGCTCGGGGCGGTCGCGAGCGGCAGGCCGCGGGCCGGCACCGTCCCGAGCGCCAGGTCCTCGGCCATCAGCCGGGCGGTGATGCGGGCGCCCTCGTAGATCACCGGCAGGCCGGAGCCCGGATGGGTGCCGCCGCCCACGAGGTAGAGCCCGGGCCCGAAGCGGTTGTGGGGCCGGAAGTAGAGCATCTGCAGGAGGTCGTGCGACAGGTTGAAGGTCGCGCCCTCGTACACGTCGAACTCGTCGCGCCACTGGGTCGGGTCGACCACGCGCTCGTAGCGGATGCGGGATTCGATGTCGGTGAGCCCGAGCTTCTCCAGCCGCTTGAGCACGAGCGCCCGGTAGGACGGGCCGACGCTCGCCCAGTCGATCCCGGCGCGCAGGTTCGGCACCGGCACCAGCACGTAGAGGCTGGTATGGCCGGGGGGCGCCATGCCGCCGTCGGTGTAGCCGGCGTGCTGGACGTAGACCGAGGGCTGCATCGGCAGCACCCCGTCGGAAACCTCGCGGATGTTGCGGGCGTAATCCTCCGACAGCAGGATGGTGTGGTGGCCGAGGCTCTCGGGCATCGGACCCTCGATGCCGAGATAGAGCATGTAGGTCGAGCAGGAGAGGCGGGCCTTCGCCACCTTGGCGTCGCGCCAGCGCGGCCGGCGCGCCTCGGGGACGAGTTCGGGCACGACCTTGGCGAAGTCGCCGTTGATGACGACCGCGTCGGCGGCGATGCGCTCACCCCCGGCCTCGACCCCGACGGCGCGCTTGCCCTCGAACAGCACCCGGTCGACGCTCGTGCCGAGCTTGATCTCGACGCCCATGCGGCGGGCGAGGCCGGCCATCGCTTCCGACACCGCGCCGCAGCCGCCCACCGGGTGGTAGACCCCGTGCTCGTATTCGAGGAAGCTCAGGATGGTGAACAGGCTCGGGCACCGGAACGGCGACATCCCGAGGTACTTGGTCTGGAACGAGAAGGCGAGGCGGACCCGCGGGTCCTTGAAGTAGCGCGCCAGGTCGCGGTCGACGGTGGCGTGCGGGCGGAGCAGCGGCAGGGCCGCCAGCATCGCCGGCGAGGCGAAGCTGCGAAGCGAGTCGCAGGCCTGCTGCAGCACCGGGATGAAGGCCGCGAGCTTGTGGCGGTTGTCCTCGAGGAAGCGGCGCACGTTCTTGGCGTCGTCGGGCGCGATGCGGGCGATCTCGGCCTCGAGCCGCTCCACGTCCGGCGTCGCCTTGATCTCGCCGCCGCCCTCGAAGACGAGGTGGTATTGCGGATCGAGCCGCTCGAGGGTGAGGTGGTCCTCCAGCCGCTCGCCGCAGGATTCGAAGATGTCGGCCAGGATGCGCGGATAGAGGAAGAAGGTCGGCCCGATGTCGAACCTGTAGCCGCCCGGCGCCGTCACCGTGCGGGTGCGCCCGCCGACGCAGTCCTCCTTCTCGATCACCGTCACCTGCACGCCGTCGCGCGCGAGCATCAGCGCCACCGCGAGGCCGCCCGGCCCCGCCCCGACCACCACCGCCCGCCGCCCCGACAGGGTGCGGTACCCATCCCGCGGCTGCAACAACGCTCCACCTCCTGCCAGACCGAAACGCATGTCCGTGCGTACGGCCTAGTTGTGGTGCGCGACGGTGAGTCGGCAATGGTTGCGCATTGTCGCGGCGGGGTGAGACGGGGTTTTTCGCCGGGGTGTGGCGGGGCGTCGACGGGTAGGCCGAAGCGCGGTCCTTGGCGTTGCCGCCCGATCAGATCGGCGCCAGCCGCCCCCCGCCCAACCGGTGCAACGCCACCGCCCCCGCCACCGCGACGTTGAGCGAATCGACCCCCGGCGCCATCGGGATCGCTACCCGGCGGGCGCGGGCCATCAGCGCCTCGGGCAGGCCGGGGCCCTCGGTGCCGAGCAGGAGGAGCGCCCGGGGCAGGGGCGGCAAGCGCCCGATATCCTCGCCCCGGGGCGAGAGGGCGAGGGGCGTGAGCCGGTGGCGCTCGCACAGAGCGAGGAGGGCGTCGCCGGTGGGCAGCCGCGCGAAGGGGACGGTCAGGCTCGTGCCGGCCGAGACCCGGATCGCCTTGCGGTAGAGCGGGTCGCAGGTTTCCGCATCGAGCAGCACCGCGTCGGCCCCGAAGGCGGCGGCGTTGCGAAACAGCCCGCCGACATTGTCGTGGTTGGCAAGCCCCACGAGGCCGACGAGCAGGGCCGGGCCCGCCGGCACCAGGGCGTCGGGGTCGGGTTCCGGCCCGCGCAGGCCCACCGCCAGCACGCCGCGATGGATCGGGAAGCCCGCCACCGCGCCCATCACGGGTTTCGCGGCGACGTAGACGGGGGCGGCGAGGCCGGCGAGCGCCGGCGCCAGCCCGGGCAGCCGCTCGGGCGAGACGAGCACCGACTCGATCCGGAACCGGGCGGCGCCCGAGAGCAGCACCCGCAGCACCACCTCGCCCTCGGCGATGAACCGGCCCTCGCGCCCGACGAGGTCGCGCTCGCGCATCTGCGTGTAGGCGGACAGGCGCGGGTCGGCGGGGTCGTCGACGGGGATCGGCGTCATGCGGTCCGGGTTCTGGCCCTTCTGGGGATCAGCCCTTGCGGGCGGCGAGCGGGTCGGCCTCGGCCCGGGTCGGTACCTTCACCAGGGCCTCGCCGTCCAGCACCGTCTCGCCGTTGACCGCGCAGGTGCAGGTCAGGCGGGCGCGGCGGCGCTCCGGCACCAGCTCGGCCACCTCGACGGTGACGTCCACCGTGTCGCCGATGCGCACCGGCGCGCGGAAGTTGAGGCTCTGGCTGATGTAGATCGCGCCGGGGCCGGGCAGGCGGGTGCCGAGCACCGCCGAGATCAGCCCGGCGGTGTAGAGGCCGTGGGCGATGCGGGTGCCGAACGGGGTGCGGGCGGCGAAGTGCTCGGAGAGGTGGATCGGGTTGCGGTCGCCGGTGATCTCGGCAAAGCCGACCACGTCGGAGGTCGCGATGGTCTTCGACAGCGTCTCGGACAGCCCGACGCTCAGGTCCTCGAAGTACAGCACGCGCAGTTCGGGCATCATCGGCGTCGCTCCCGGTGGACGTCTTGGGGCCGCGGCCGGGCGCGCGGGGCTCCGCCGTCCCGCCGGGTCCCCCGGGGTCGCACGGGACGGGGCCGGAAATCCACTGGCGAAAGGTCGGAAGGGGCGGCGCCGCCGCGGCGGCCGGGCCGGGCGCCCGCGCCTCACCGAGAGAAAGGCGCCCGGCCGTGCGGCGTTGCTGGCGCGGGTCCGTCGCGTTCCGTTTCGTCATCGGCCCGGGTCGGGCACTATCAAGCGAGAAAGAATTGATCTCGTCTTCGTCTCATCGGCTATGTGACTTCATTTTGGCGTTGCGATGCATTAATAAAATTTTAGCGGTATCGGCGCGACAAGAGCGCGGTCCGACGATCGCTCACCCACGGCTTGTCCCATGCGTCTGTCCCTGAAGAGCAGCCTCACCGGCCTGTTCGGGATCCTCCTGCTGCTGACCCTGGCCCAGGGCGGCCTCTCCCTGTGGAAGCTCGGCTCGATCGAGGCCCGCATCGCCACCCTGGCCGACGACGCGGTGCCCTCGATCAACGAGGCGCACGCGATCAACGCCCTGGTGATGCGGGCCCGGCTCTGGCAGTTCCGGTTCATCACCGCCGACGGCGAGGCCGAGAAGGCGCTCGCCGCCAAGAGCTTCTCCGAGATGGACGCGGCACTGGGCCAGCGGATGGCGCGCTACCGGGGGTTGATCGACTCGCCGGCCGAGGAGGAGATCTTCGGGAGCCTGAGCGCCAGGATCGCGGCCTTCCGGGCCGACTGGGCCCGCCTCAAGGGGCTCCCGAGCCAGGCCGAGATCGACGCCTACTTCCGCGGGCCGATGAACGCGACCTACCGCGCCACGATCGACACCGCCGGCAAGCTCGTCGCCCTCAACGCCGCCGCCGGCACCGCCGCCGGCGAGGCCGCCCGGACCGAGCGGGCCGAGGCCACCCGCAACGCCGTCGCGATGCTCGCGGTGTCGGTTCTCGTCACGCTCGCGGCGGTGCTGTTCTGCCTCGTGCGCGTCGTCCGGCCGCTGGGCCGCATGACCGGCGCGATGCGCCGCCTGGCCGAGGGCGAGGCCGCGACCGCGATCCCGGGCGCCGGCCGCCGGGACGAGCTCGGCGCCATGGCGGGGGCGCTCGCGGTGTTTCGCGACAACCTGGTCCGCACCCGGGCGCTGGAGGAGGAGACGGCGCTCGCCCGGGCCGGCGCCGAGGCGCAGCGCCGGCAGGCGACCCGCGCGATGGCGGACGCCTTCGAGCGGGCGGTCGGCGGCATCGTCGGCGCGGTCGCGGCCGCCGCCACCGAGCTGCAGGCGACCGCCCGGACCATGACGGTCACCGCCCGGGAGACCGCCGGCCAGTCGGGCGGCGCGGCAGACGCCGCCGCCCAGGCCGCCTCGAATGTCGGCATGGTGGCGGCGGCGGCGGAAGAGCTCGGCGCCTCGGTAGCCGAGATCGGCCGCCAGGTCGACGGCTCGGCCCGGCTCGCCGGGGCCGCCGTCCGGGAGGCCGGCGCGAGCGCGGCCCAGGTCCAGGCGCTGACCGAGGCGACCCACCGCATCGGCGACGTGGTCGGGCTGATCTCGTCGATCGCCGCCCAGACCAACCTGCTCGCGTTGAACGCCACCATCGAGGCGGCGCGTGCCGGAGCGGCGGGGCGCGGCTTCGCGGTGGTGGCGGCGGAGGTCAAGGAGCTCGCCGGCCAGACGGCCAAGGCGACGGAGGAGATCACCGGCCAGATCGCGGCGATCCAGGCCTCGACCGGCCAGGCGGTCGGCGCGATCAGCGGGATCACCGCGCGGATCGAGGAGATCGCGGGCGTCGCCACCGCGATCGCCGCGGCGGTGGAGGAGCAGGGCACGGCGACCCGGGAGATCGTCCGCAACGTCTCGGAGGCCGCCGCCGGCACCGGCGAGGTGACGGCGAGCGTCTCCGGCGTCGCCCGGGCGGCGGACGAGACCGGCGCGGCGGCAAGCCAGGTGCTCTCGGCGGCCTCCGAGCTGTCGCGCCAGTCCGAGCAGCTCTCGGCCGAGGTCGCCCGCTTCCTCGACACCGTGCGGGCGGCCTGACGCCCGTACGGAACCGAGACATCGGAAGGACCGCCCCAGGCCGGGCTCCGGGGCGGTCCTTCGTCGTTTGTGCGGTCAGTTCAGCGCCTGCGGGTCGGCCTCGGTCAGGAAGGCGGCGACCTCGCGGAAGAACTGCATCCGGTTCTTCTCCATCATCACCGTGTGGGTGCCTTCGCCGAGCTCCACGAAGCGCTTGTAGGGCGTGCGGGTGAGGCGGGCGAAGTATTCCTGGGCCTGGTAGCTCGGCAGGTCGGCGTCCCATTCGGCGTGGATGACGAGGGTCGGCACCCGGATCTCGCCGGGATCGTAGAGCGGCTTGCCGGCCTGCCAGTACTCCTGCGAATCGGCCACCACCCCGTTCGGCGCCCGGAGCACCGGGGGCGTCTGCGCGGCCCCGGCGGCGTCGGTCGCGAAGGTGGCGTCGGCCCATTGCTCGAACCAGCCGGGCGGGATCAGGTCCGCCTGCTTGTCCGCCGGCACGCCCTTGAGCCAGCGCTCCCTCGCGCTGTCCCGGCTCACGCTCCGGTAGGCGCCGAGCGGCCCGCTCGTGCCGAGGAGCGAGGGCGTGCGCGACAGCCATTGCGGCGCGTAGAGGACGAGGCGGTTGACCGTGTCGTTGTGGGTGCTGGTGTAGAGCCCCATGGTCGAGGTGCCCCAGGACCAGCCCATCAGGTCGATCCTGTCGACCCCGCGCCGCCGGCGGATGAAGTCGACCGCCTGGCCGACCACCGCGGCGGCGTCCCCCGTGCGCATGAAGGGCTTTCCGTCGGCGGCCGGGCGGCCCATCGCGGCGGGGCGGCCCGAGAGGCCGTAGCCCGGCAGGTCGACGAGGTAGACGTCGAAGCCCTGGCCCGCGAGGTAGTCCATCATCGACAGGCCGGCGAGCGGCAGGTCGAAGGCGGTCGAGGCCGGGTAGGTCGCGCCGTGGACGTAGAGCAGGATGCGGTCGGGTGCGAACCGCTCGGTCCCGGCCGGGCGCTTGTTGCGCAGGTAGACCGAGACCCCGTCCTCCGGGCCGGGGAGCCGGAATTCCTCTATCGCCAGACGGGGCGGGGCCGCTTGCGAGGCGGCGGGCGCCGCCGAGGCCGCGGACCCCGAGAGGGTGCTACCCAAGGCGGCGGGTGCCGCCGCGAGCCCGCCGAGGACGAGGCGGCGGGGCATCCGCCCCGGGGACGGGGGCGGTGATGAATGCGGCATGGTCGTCTCCTCCTGGCCCGCCGCTTCCCGGTGGGTGCTGCCCACCGCGTCTCGGTGGGTGCCCACCGTGTCCCGGCGGATCTCCGCCTGTGGTCGGCGGCTGACGGCAGTGAAGCCGGCGCGGGGGCCCGGTGCAACCGCCGGCCCGGCATGGCACCGATGCGGCGTCGTGCGGCGCGGGCGCGCCCTGGCCGGCGGCGCCCGGCCGGGGCATAGACGACCGGCCGCCATCCGCGCGAGGCCCGCCCCGTGACCCCCTCCGACACCGATCCCGGCCTGCGCGCCACCGTGGGCCGCGTCGCCCTGCTCAATCTCGGCTATTTCGGGATCGAGGCGAGCGTGGCGGTGGCGATCGGCTCGGTGGCGCTGGTGGCCGACAGCGTCGACTTCCTGGAGGATGCCGCGCTCAACCTGCTGATCGTCGCCGGCCTCGGCTGGCGGCCGGCGGCGCGGGCCCGGCTCGGCGCCGCGATGGCCGGCATCCTGCTGCTGCCGGGGCTCGCCGCCGCCTGGACCGCCTGGCAGAAATTCGGCGCCTTCACGGCCCCGGATCCGGTGCCCCTGACCCTGACGGGGCTCGGGGCGCTCGCCGTCAACCTCGCCTGCGCGCTGATGCTGGCGCGCCACCGCGAGGGCCGCGGCAGCCTGACCCGGGCGGCCTTCCTGTCGGCCCGCAACGACGCGGTCGCCAACGTGGCGATCGTGGCGGCCGGGCTCGTCACCGCCGCCACGCTGTCGACCTGGCCCAGTTTCGCCCCCTGGCCCGACCTGGTGGTCGGCCTCGGCATCGCGGCGATGAACGCCGACGCCGCCTGGGAGATCTGGCAGGCCGCCGCCGCCGAGCGCCGCGCCGCCCGCGAGGCGGCGTGAGGCGGCGATCCCCGGGCCGACGGGGTGCTACGCGCCCGGCTCTCCCGCCCCCTCGGCGTCGCGCCCGATCAGGTCGCGCAGGGTCGCCCCGGTCGGGCCGGCCAGCACGTCCGCCAGGGTGAAGCGGTCGAGCTCGCGGATGAAGCTCCGCTCGGCCGCGTCCAGCGCGGTCTTCAGCAGGCAGCGCCCGGCGAGCGGGCAGGGGCCGCGGCCGCACTCGACGAGGCAGCCGAGGCCCTCCAGCTCCGCCACCACGGCGCCGAGGCGCACCTCGGCCGGCGGCCGGGCCAGGCGCACCCCGCCGGAGCGGCCCTGCCGGGCCTCGATGTAGCCCGCCCCCGTGAGCCCGCGCGCCACCTTCTGGAGGTGGTTCAGCGATACCCCGAAGGTGCGCGCGACGGCGGGCGTCGTCGTCCAGCCGCCGCCCTCCACCGTCCCGAGATAGAGCAGCAGGCGCAGCGACAGGTCGGTGTAGAGCGAGAGCCGCAGGGCACGCTGTCCTTCTTCGTCGGCGACGCCGCCGGCGGGCCGCGGATCGCCGGCGCACCCGGCGGGCGGGGAAACCACCCGCGCAACCCTATCGCCGGCCAGCGAAATTGGCCAGGGCGCCCCGGCTGCGGGTCGCATGGGGCCGGCATTCGCGCCGGACGGGACTGTCTAAACGTGGTAATTCAAGTGCTTGTTTGTCCCGCGGGAAAACCAGCGTTCAATAAACATTTGCGAGGGCAGACGATGACGTTGCGTCTTAAGTGAAGCCTCGAGGCGCCCCGATCGGCGAGACCGGTCGGCGGGATCCGGGATCTTCCGCCCGGCGGCCTTCTCGACACTCCAGGGGCCGCCGGTGCCGCGCTACTTCTTCGACATCAACGACCACGACCTGTCGCACCGCGACGACGAGGGCAGCGAGTGGCCGAGCCGCGAGGCCGCCCAGGCCCACGCCATGCGGGTCCTGGCCGACATCGCCCGCGACGAGGCCCGGCGCCAGGACCGGCTGCACCTGTTCGTCACCATCCGGGACGAGGTCCGGGCGGTGCTCGGCGTCGCGTCGCTGGCGGTGTCCTGCACCTGGGTCGACTGACCCGGACCGAGGGACCTTGCCGGACGGCCGCCGGGGCGTGGTGCGGCGCAAACCGTCGCGCCCCGAAACCCTGCCCCCGACGGACCGTTACCCCCGCGCTTTAACGTGTGTTGGGTGCGAGGCGACGTGACGGACCGGCCGATCGAGGACTACGCCGTCATCGGCGACACCTGCACGACGGCGCTCGTCGCCCGCGACGGGTCGATCGACTGGCTGTGCTGGCCCTGCCACGACAGCCCGGCGGTGTTCCTGCGCCTCCTCGACGAGGACAAGGGCGGGGCCTGCGAGATCGTCCTCGACGACGTGCGCGAGACGCGCCGGGCCTACCGGCCCGGCACCACCATCCTGGAGACGGTGTTCGTCACCGCGACCGGGACGCTCCGGCTCACCGACTTCATGCCGCTCCACCCCCTGGCGGAGGTGCCCGACGAGGGCCCGGACGGCGCCCCCCACGGCCGGATCGTGCGGATCGCCGCCTGCGAGGCCGGGACGGTGTCGGGGCGCTTCCGGGTGCGCCCGACCTTCGACTACGCCCGCGACGGCGCCGTCCTCGAGCCGGAGGCGGGGGGGACGGTGCTGTGCCGGCGCCGCTCGAAGCCGGAGGGCGTGCGGGTCGCCGCCACGGTGCCGCTCGCGGTCCTCGGCGACCGGGTCGAGGCGGCGTTCGCCCTGAGGGCCGGGGAGGGGGTGTCCCTAGTCCTCGCCCATCGGAAGGACGACGACGGCGACATCGGGCACGCCGCCGCGAGCCTGTCGGCGACGGAAGGCTACTGGCACGAATGGTCCGGGCGCTGCACCTATGACGGGCCGCACCGCGACAGCGTGCTGCGCAGCGCGCTGGTGCTCAAGCTCCTGACCCACGCGCCCTCGGGCGGGATCATCGCGGCCTCCACCACCAGCCTGCCGGAGGCGGTGCCGGGCACCCGCAACTTCGACTACCGCTACGTCTGGATGCGGGACGCGAGCTTCACCGTCACGGCCTTCGTCAATCTCGGCTACGTGCGCGAGGCGGCGGAGTTCCTGCGCTTCCTGCGCGACGCCGACCACAGCCGCGGCCGCGACCTGGAACTGATGTACGGCATCAACGGGCGCGTGCCGGAGGAGGAGATCCTCGACCACCTGCGCGGCTGGCGCGGGGTCGGCCCGGTGCGGATCGGCAACGCGGCCTCGGGCCAGCACCAGTACGACATCTACGGCGAGTTCCTGGTGGCGCTCCACGCCTTCCTGGACGCCGTCGACTACGACCCGCCGGTGAAGGTCAACGACCACCTGCCCGAGGCGCTCGGCCACCTCACCGACCACGTCATCCGCTGCCGCCACGCGCCCGATCACGGCATCTGGGAGCTGCGCGACGAGACGCGCCAGATCCTCCACACCAAGGGCATGCTCTGGGTCGCCCTCGACCGGGCGGTGCAGATCGCCGAGGCCGTCGAGGTGGCGCCCCCCGAGCGGGTCGAGGAGTGGCGGCGCGTCGCCGCCGAGATCCGGGCCGAGTACCACGACAAGGGCTGGAACCCCCGCGTCGGCGCCTACACCCAGGCCTACGGCTCCGACGACCTCGACGCCGCGGTCCTGCGCACGGTGCTGTTCGGCGCCTTCGAGCCCGATTCGCCCCGGGTCGCCGCGACGCTCGAGGCGGTGAGCGCCGGGCTCGGCGACGGCGACCTCCTCTACCGCTACCGCAACGCCGACGGCTTCGAGCACCCGGAGGCGACCTTCGCGGCCTGCGCGTTCTGGCGCGTCGGCTGCCTGGCGCTCGCCGGGCGCATGGCCGAGGCCGAGCCGCTCTTCGCCCGGTTGCTGACCCGCGGCAACGATCTCGGGCTGTTCGCCGAGGAGATCGACGCGGGGTCGGGCGAGCAGCGCGGCAACGTCCCGCAAGGCTTCACCCACATGGCGATCATCAACCACGCGGTGCGCCTCGACCGGGCGGCGCGCCACCGGGACGCGCCGATGGACGAGCCGTTCCGCCAGGCCGTCGGGGCCTGACGCGCGGCGGAGCGGCGGGAACGCCCTCGCGGGGGGTGGGCACCGCTGCCCGAATTTGCTCTAAGGCACGGACGGGCGCCGCCTCGCGGGCGGGCCCGATCCGAATCCTTCATACCGGGAAACCAGCCGTGGCGGGCGAGCCGTTCTTCATCACCACCGCCATCTCGTACCCCAACGGGGTGCCGCATATCGGCCACGCCTACGAGGTGATCGCCGCCGACGCCATCGCGCGCTTCAAGCGCCTCGACGGCTACGACGTGTTCTTCACCACCGGCACCGACGAGCACGGCCTCAAGATCCAGCAGACCGCTGCCAAGGCCGGGATCGGCCCGCGCGCCTTCGTGGACGACATGGCGCCGCGCTTCCGCACCATGGCCGAGCAGCTCGACTGCTCCTTCGACCGCTTCATCCGCACCACCGACGCCGACCACGTCGCCGCCGCCCAGGCGCTGTGGCGCCGGATGGAGGAGAACGGCGACATCTACCTCGCCAAGTATGCCGGCTGGTACTCGGTCCGCGACGAGGCCTATTACGACGAGGCCGAGCTCGTCACCGCGCCCGACGGCAGCCGCCGGGCCGAGAAGACCGGCACGCCGGTCGAGTGGGTCGAGGAGGAGAGCTACTTCTTCCGGCTCTCGGCCTACGGCGAGCGCCTGCTCGCCCTCTACGAGGCGAACCCGGACTTCATCGGCCCCGACTCGCGCCGCAACGAGGTGACGAGCTTCGTCCGCTCGGGCCTGCAGGACCTGTCGGTCAGCCGCACCACCTTCGACTGGGGCGTGCCGGTGCCGGGCAACCCGGCCCACGTCATGTACGTCTGGGTCGACGCGCTGACGAACTACATCACGTCCTGCGGCTTCCCCGACGAGGGCGCGCCGCGCTGGCGCCAGTGGCCGGCGGCGCTCCACGTCATCGGCAAGGACATCATCCGCTTCCACGCGGTCTACTGGCCGGCCTTCCTGATGTCGGCCGGTCTCCCGGTCCCGCAGCGCGTCTTCGGCCACGGCTTCCTGCTCAACAAGGGCGAGAAGATGTCGAAGTCGCTCGGCAACGTCGTCGCCCCGACGGCGCTCGCCGAGGCCTACGGCGTCGACCCCTTGCGCTACTTCATGCTGCGCGAGGTGCCGTTCGGCCAGGACGGCAGCTACTCGCACGAGGCGATCGTCAACCGCCTCAACGCCGACCTCGCCAACGACCTCGGCAACCTCGCCCAGCGCTCGCTGACCATGATCGCCCGCAATTGCGGCGGCCAAATCCCCGCACCCTTCCCGCAAGCCGGCGAGCCGTCCGCCGCCGACCGGGCGCTGCTGGCGCTGGCCGACGCGCTGCCGGAGAAGGCGAGGGGGCTGATGCAGGACCTCGCCCTGCACGCGGTGCTGGCCGAGATCTGGGCGGTCGTGGCGGAGGCCAACCGCTACTTCGCCGGCCAGGAGCCCTGGGCCCTGCGCAAGACCGACCCGGCCCGGATGGAGGCGGTTCTGTACACCACCGCCGAGGTGCTGCGGGCGGTGGGCATCCTGGTCCAGCCCTTCATCCCGAGCGCCGCCGCCCGGCTCCTCGACCTGCTGGCGGTGGCGCCCGACGCGCGCAACCTCGCCGCCATCGGGCCGGATCACCGGCTCGCGCCCGGCACGGCCCTGCCGGCGCCGAGCCCGATCTTCCCGCGCTACGTGGAGCCCGAGGCGTGAGCCCGGTCGACAGTCCCCGAGGCGTCAGCCTGGTCGACAGCCCCCGAGGCGTCAGCCTGGTCGACAGCCATTGCCACCTCGATTCGCCCGGCCTCGCCGAGCGGCTGCCCGAGGTGCTGGCCCGGGCGAAGAGTGCCGGGATCGACCGGATGGTGACGATCTCGACCCGGGTCGCCCGGTTCGAGACCTACCGGGCCTTGAGCGAGGCCCACCCCGAGGTGCTGTTCACGATCGGCACCCACCCGCACCAGGCCGGCGAGGAGCCGGACGTGCCGGCGGCCGAGATCGTCGCCCTGTCGCGCCATCCGCGCTGCATCGGCATCGGCGAGGCCGGGCTCGACTACCACTACGATTACGCCCCGCGGGACGTGCAGCAGAAGGTCTTCCGCACCCACATCGCGGCGGCGCGCGAGAGCGGGCTGCCGCTCGTCATCCACGCCCGCGAGGCGGACGAGGACGTGGCGGCGATCCTCACCGAGGAGATGGCGCGCGGGCCGTTCAAGGCGGTGCTGCACTGCTTCTCGTCGGGGCGGCGGCTCGCCGAGGTGGGGGTGGAGCTCGGCCTCTCCGTGTCGTTCTCCGGCATCGTCACCTTCCGCAACTCGGACGAGATCCGGGACATCGCCAGGGGCGTGCCGCACGACCGCCTGCTGGTCGAGACCGACGCGCCGTACCTCGCGCCGGTGCCGCATCGCGGCCGGCCGAACGAGCCGGCCTTCGTCGCCGACACCGCCCGGGTGCTGGCCGAGACCGTGGGCCTCGCGCCCGAGGCGCTCGCGGCCCTCACCACCGCCAACTTCTACCGCCTGTTCGACAAGGCCGCCGCACACAGCTGAGGGCTCCGACCGCATGCCGACCCTGACCCTTCGCATCCTGGGCTGCGGCTCCTCGGGCGGCGTGCCGCGGGTCGGCTACGGCTGGGGCGCCTGCGACCCGGCGGAGCCCAAGAACCGGCGCCGGCGCTGCTCGCTCCTGGTCGAGCGACGGGAGGCCGGCGACGAGGCGACGACCGTGCTGGTCGACACCTCGCCGGACCTGCGCGAGCAGCTCCTCGACGCCGCGGTGGCGCGCCTCGACGGGATCCTGTTCACCCATTCCCACGCCGACCACACCCACGGCATCGACGACGTGCGCCCGCTGGTGATCCACATGCGCCGGCGCATCCCGGTCCACGCCGACGCCACGACCTCCGACCTGCTGCGCGCCCGCTTCGCGTATTGCTTCACGTCCCGGGAGGGCAGCCTCTACCCGCCGATCCTCGACCTGCACGCGCTCGAGGCCGGCGCGCCGGTGACCGTCGAGGGCCCGGGCGGGCCGGTGACCGCCACGGCCTTCGTCATGGAGCACGGGCCCGAGGAGAAGGCGCTCGGCTTCCGCTTCGCCGACGCGGCCTACGCGCCGGACGTCAGCACGATGCCGGACGCCGCCAAGGCACGGTTGCGCAACCTCGATCTCCTGATCGTCGACGCCTTGCGCGATTCGCCCCATCCGACCCATTTCTCGGTCTCGGACGCCCTGGCGCTGATCGAGGAGGTGGCGCCGCGCCGCGCCGTCCTGACCAACCTCCACACCGACCTCGACTACGAGACCTTGCGCCGGCGCCTGCCGCCCGGGGTGGTCCCGGCCTATGACGGGCTCTCGCTCGCGGTCGACGGCTGATCGGCCGGCCGGAGGTGGACCGCGAGCCAGACGGTCGCCTCGTCGGGGCTCGTCCACTCGACCCGGTGGCGCAGGCGGGCCGGGATCGTCAGGTGGTCGCCGGGTCCGAGCCGCCGCGGCGCCGGCTCGCCGTGCAGGTGCAGGCCGGCGCTTCCCGAGAGCAGCACGACCCACTCGTCCCAGGGCTGGTCGTACCAGAAGCCCGGCGGGCTCGCCTGGCCGGTGGAGACGATCCGCTCGACGCGGCCATGCGGGGCCTGCGCCAGGACGTCGGTCGTCTCGTCGGATTGCGGCGCGGCGGGCAGGCCGGCGAAGAGGTTGGCGGTCGTCATGCGGGTCGTCGTGGCGTGTTCGGCATCGTGGCGGGGTCGCGAGCGCCGTGCCGGATGCCGACTACGACGATCTCGTTCTCGGTCGCGACGTAGAAGATCAGGTAGGGGCTCGCCAAGGTCCTGCGCATGGGACGGAGAGCGGTCGGTGGTCCGCTGCCGGGCTGTTCGAGCAAGCGCTCAATCGCCGCCTGGATGCGGTGGGCGCCGTACGGGGATTTCTCGGCGATCCCGTCCAGTATCCGTTCGAGTTCGTCCGCCGCCTCGGGCGTGTAGCGCAACTTCACAGGCCGTGCTTCGCCCAGATGGCTCGTATCCGCTCGTCGCTCGCGAATTCGCCCCGGGCGGCCTGCGCCAGGGACTTGGCGAACGACGCCTTTTCCCCGGGGTCGAGAACGACGAGCCCCGGCTCGTCGTCGAGGACGGCCAGCATGACGCGGGCGACATCGTCCTGTGCCTCGGGCGAGAGGGTGCGGACGCGTTCGATGGCGTGTTCCAGGAGTTCGGTCATGGTGGCATCGTGCATCTGATTCGGGTCGGCATGAAGGGAAACCGGGCGTGTCCCGATCGGGCGTCCCGGCCTGCTGATCCCGGCCAAGTTCCATAAGATACATTATGCGATTCACGGCGGGGGGTGGGATCCAGGACCACGTCGCGCTGTCGGCGGTGGTCCGCTCCGGGCGTGAGCGGCCCGAGGCGGTCGGGTGATCTCCGAAGCGGGCGTGGCCGCGATCGGCCGCCTGCAGAACGGAACCGCGACAGCACCGTCCGCCGCCGCGGGCTTTCGTCGGCGCCGCGGCGGGGACGCGCCCCCGCCCTACGCCGCCCGCCCCTCGGTCTCCCGTGCCAGCGCGTCCACCACCGCGGCGATTCCCGAACCGTCGCTCCTGCCCGCCGCCGCGTAGGCCGCGCGCTGGCGGTCGGCGCTGGTGCCGTCGCGGGCGATGCGGCGGGCGTCGTCGAGGGCGTCCTCGCACCCGAGCGCCGCCGCGTCCTCGGCGACGAGCGAGAGGATTTCCTCGATCGCCTCGCCGAACGGCACGGCGCGGCCGGCCCCGGGGTCGATCAGGGCGGCGCGCACGCCGTCGCGCTGGGCCCGCCACAGGTTCTCGCGGATCACCGCCCGGGCGACCCCGTCGAGGGCGGCATTCAGGTCCGGCCGGCGCTCGGCGGCGCGCACGAGGCAGCGGTACAGGCTCGCGATCGCCACCGCGTCCTCGACCCGCGTGCAGCTGTCGGCGATGCGCAACTCGAGCGTCGGGTAGCGGATCGAGGGCCGCAGGTGCCACCACAGGAAGCTCGCATCCTCGATCGCCCCGGCAGCTTTCATCACCGACACGAAGCGCTCGAACTCCGCCGTGCTCGCGAACGGGTCCGGCAGCCCGGTGCGGGGCATCTCGCCGAACACGCTGAGGCGGTAGCCGGCAAGGCCGGTGTCGCGCCCCTCCCAGAACGGCGAGGAGACCGAGAGCGCCAGCAGCGCCGGCAGGAACGGCAGCAGCCGGTTCATCAGGTCGACCCGGTCGTCGGGCCGCGCCACCTCGACGTGGACGTGCATGCCGCTCACCAGCGTGCGCCGCCCGATCATCCGCACCGCGTCGAGGATGCCGTCGTAGCGCGCCCCGTCGGTCGGGGATTGCGCGTCCCAGGCCGCGCCCGGATGGGTGCCGGCGCCGAAGACCAGGATCCCGTGCGCCCGCCCGATCTCGGCGAGGCCGCGGCGCAGGGCCGACAGGCCGCTGCGCGCCTCCGCGGGCGTGGTGGCGGGCGGCGTCGCGATCTCGATCTGGCTCTGCAGCAGCTCGCGCTCGGCCGCCGGCAGCAGCGCCTTGGCGGCGGCGTGGAACCCCTGGACGCCCTGGCCCGGCGTGCCCCGGGTGGCGGCGTCCGCCAGGAAGAATTCCTCCTCGATGCCGAAGCGGTAGGCGGGGCCGGTCATGCGCGCGGAATCCTTGGTCGAGGGAGGGCGGGATATAGCGGCCACGCGGCGGCCGACCACGCCGGCCGGCCGCGCCCTCAGCCGCGCAGGGCCCACAGCGTCAGGACGAGGACGGCGAGCGCGAGGGCGGCGAGCCCCGCCAGGATCACCGCCCGGTGCGCGCCGCCACGGGCGGGCGGCGGCGACACCCGGTCCGGGGCAGATGTCGTCGCGGCTGTGGCTGCGGCGGGCGGCGGTTCCACCACGGGTGCGGCGGGGGCCGGTACCGGCGGCTCGGGCAGCCGGATCGCGCCGGCGGGCAACGGCGTTCCGCCGCCCTGCAGCAGGATCTCGTCGGGATCGACCGCGATCCCGGCCTCCTCCAGCTCGATCAGCACCAGCGCGATGTCCTCGGCGCTCATCCGGTCGACCGGCAGGGCCCGGCGCAGGTCGTCGGGGGTGAGTTCGCCCCGGCTGCGGCCCAGCGCGATCAGGCGGTCGAGGGTGGTCCTGTCGAAGGCGGCCTGCATCGGCGGATCTCCGGTCCGGCGGGCCCAGGTTCTCCCGTGACCGTGGCACCGCGCGCAATGTGCCAACGCGCACCGGCCGGGATGCGTTTCCCGGTCACGCTCGCGCCCAGAAGCGGGTAGACAACCTCCGGGCTCCCGGTGCCCGTCGGGACCACCGAACCCAGGCGAGCCATGAACGCGCATCCGTCCCACGTCCGTCCGGCCCCCGAGGGGGCCCGGCCGGTCCTCGCCCGGATCACGCCGCCGGCCCAGCCGCTCGGGCCGTGGCGCTTCCTGAGCACCGTGGTGCGCAACCCCCTCGAGGCCTGGCCGGAGACGATCTACCGCGAGCCGGTCTACACCTCGACCGTCCTGGGCAATTCCAGCCTGTTCGTGATGGCGCCGAACCTGATCCGCCGGGTGATGGTGGACGACGCCGACGCCTTCGAAAAGTCGGAGGTCCTGCGCCGCGCCCTCTCGCCGGCGCTCGGCGACGCGATCCTGACCGCCGACGGCGCGCGCTGGCGCTGGCAGCGCCGGGCGGCGGCGCCGATCTTCCGGGCCGAGCGCATCCGCAGCTTCGTGCCGGCGATGATCGCGGCGGCCGAGCGCACCCGCGACGCCCTCGCGGCCGATCCGGGCGCCGAGGTCGACCTCGCCCAGACGATGATGCGCACCACCTTCGAGATCATCGTCGAGACCATGCTGCCGGGCGCCGGCGGGATCGACGCGGCCCGGGTCGAGCGCGGCATCACCGACTACCTCGAATCGACCAGCTGGGTCGTCGCCCTCACGCTGCTGCGGGCGCCGGCCTGGCTGCCGTTCCCGGGTCGCGCCAAGGCCGAGCGGGCCAAGACCTACCTGCGCGACGAGCTGCTGCGCCTCGCCGCCGAGGGGCGCCGCACCGGCACCGAGGGGCGCAACGACCTCCTGAGCCTCTTGCTCGCCGCCCGCGACCCGGAGACCGGGCAGGCGATGGACGACCGCGACGTCGCCGACAACCTGCTCACCTTCGTGACCGCCGGGCACGAGACCACGGCGCTCGCCCTCACCTGGGCGCTCTACCTGCTCTCCCACCACCCGGAGAGCGAGGCGCTGATCGCCGCCGAGGTCGAGGCGGCGACCGCCGGCGGGCCGCTCGCGCCCGAGCACGTCGACGCCCTCCCCTACACCCGCCAGGTGATCCTGGAGGCGATGCGGCTCTACCCGCCGGTGCCGGTGGTGGTGCGGGCCGCATTGCGCGACGTCGACCTCGACGGGATACCGGTGCGTGCCGGCACGCCGATCACGATCCCGATCTACGCCGTGCACCGCCACGCGGCGCTGTGGGACGAGCCGGAGCGCTTCGACCCCGCCCGCTTCGCCCCCGAGGCCGCCAAGGCCCGCGACCGCTACGCCTACCTGCCCTTCGCCGCCGGCCCGCGCATCTGCATCGGCATGGGGTTCGCGCTGTCCGAGGCGGTGGCGATCCTGGCGGTGCTGGTCCGCTCGCTCCGCTTCTCGCTCCGGCCCGGCTACCTGCCGGTGCTCAAGCAGCGCATCACCCTGCGGCCCTCCGAGGGCATGCCGATGCGGGTGAGCCGGCGCTGACGCGCCGAACTCCGGTCGTCCGACCTTCCTCGTCATCCCGGAGGCCGCCGAAGGCGGAAATCCGGGATCCATATCCGCCGCCGCTTCGAAACGAAGCGGTGCGCGTTCTGCCCGAGCCCGTCGGATATCCGCCGGACGGAAAGGCGCGACCGAAGGGCATCGGCATCTCCCGGGGACGGTCCGGTCCGCCCGATCCGGCACGATGATGCGCCCCCTCCTCTCTCCTGCCGATCGTCCCCGTCGGCGTCGACAGGCCCGGCTCCACCGGACTCTCAAGTTACGTAACGTGATATCCGTCATGCGGGAGCGATTCGGCAAGATCTTGCATGTCGGATCGCGGCGGACGCCAGCAAGGGTTGTCGTTGATCCGGCGATTGCCACCGCGTGCCATTGTCGAAAATCCGTCTGAAACGGCCATGGGGCCGGGATCGTGGCGGCGGGAGCGCCGGAAACACGGTCGAGGGCGGATCGAATTTCATTCGCCTGTCACGAAACCGCCCGATGACGCGCCGGTCACGACATCTCCGGCGGACCCTTTGACCCACGTCCTCGATACGATTCCGGCCGTTCCGACCGCCGTGCCCGCCGCGGCCCGGCAGCCCCGGGCCGGCCTCCTCCTGCCGCTGGCGCTGCTGAGCCCCTCCCTCGTCTTCCTCGCCCTGTTCACCTACTGGCCGGTGGTCGAGGTTTTGTGGGACGCCACCCACGCGGTAACGCGGCGTGGCACCCGCTTCGTGGGCCTGGACAACTTCGCCGCCCTCTTCGCCGACCCGACCTTCCAGCGTGCGCTCCTCAACAACGCGCTCTACGCGGTCGGCACGGTGGTGCCGAGCCTGGTCCTGGCGCTCGCCTTCGCGCTGGCGCTCAACGGCGCCGGCCGGGTGCGGGCCCTGATGCGGGCCTTGTTCTTCCTGCCGGTGATGATCCCGCTGGTGGCGGCGGCCGCGCTCTTCCTGTTCCTGTTCCTGCCCGGCATCGGGCTGATCGACTACCACCTCGCCCGGCTCGGGCTCCCCGGCGCCAACTGGCTCGGCGATCCCGATCTCGCGCTCGCCGCCATCACGGTGCTCACCGTGTGGAAGAACGCCGGCTACTACATGCTGTTCATCCTGGCCGGCCTGCAGGCGATCCCCGACGAGGCCAAGGAAGCCGCGCTCCTCGACGGCGCCGGGCCGTGGCAGCGCCTGCGCTTCGTGACCCTGCCGGCGCTCCGCCCGACCTTCGCCTTCGTCGGGGTGATCGCGCTCCTGAACGCCGTGACGCAGGTCGACCACGTCTTCGTCCTGACCAAGGGCGGTCCCTCGGACGCGACGAAGCTCCTCCTGTTCTACATCTACGAGCAGGCCGCCGAGCGCTACGATGCCGGCCGCGCCGCCGCCGCGACCGTGGTGACCCTGGGCCTGCTCGCCGCCCTCACCACCCTGTCGCTCGCCCGCGGCCAGGGCCCGGAGGCGGCCCGATGACCGCCAAGGTTCAATCCGGCCCGGTGACCCGCGAGGTCACCCCGCAGATCGCCCGCCTCGTCGTCGCCGGCCTCGCGCTCGTCTGGGCGGTGCCGTTCTGGTGGATGCTGGTGGCGGCGTTCCGGCCGGCGGGATCGGGGGCGGATGCCTCGCTCCTGCCCTCGCTGGCGCCGACGCTGGCCAACTTCGCCGAGGCCTGGGCTTCGGCCGACTTCCCGCTCTACTTCCTCAACTCGCTCGCGATCTGCGCCGGCATCCTGGTCGTGCAGCTCGTCACGGCGTCGCTTGCCGGCTACGTCTTCGCACGCCTCGAATTCCCCGGCCGCGGCATCCTGTTCGCCCTGTTCCTGGTCCAGCTGATGCTGGTGCCGGTGGTGCTGCTGGTGCCGAACCTGAAGACGGTCGCGGCTCTGGGCCTCTACGACACCCTGCCGGGCGTCATGGCGCCCTACTTCGCCACCGCCTTCGGCACCTTCCTGATGCGCCAGAGCTTCCGCGAGGTGCCGCGCGAGCTGGAAGACGCCGCGATGATCGACGGGGCCGGCTGGTGGGCCCGCATCCGCCTCATCTACCTGCCGCTGACGAAGCCCGCCCTCGTCGCCTTCTCGATCGTCTCGGTCACCAGCCACTGGAACGAGTTCCTGTGGCCGCTGATGGTCATCAACTCCCCCGACAGGCGGCCCCTGACCCTCGGTCTCGCGAGCTTCACGCTCAGCGCCGAGGGGATGCAGGCCTGGGGGCTGATCGCGGCCGGCACCTTCCTGGTCAGCCTGCCGCTGCTCGCCGCCTTCCTGATCTTCCAGCGCCGGTTCGTGAACAGCTTCCTCGCCTCCGGCATCAAGTAAAGAGGACCGACAAGATGATTTCCTGGTGGAAGGGCGCCGCCCTCGCCCTCGTGGCGGCGGCCGGCCTCGCGGCGCCGCAGCCTGCGTTCGCGACCGACATCGAGCTGTTCTTCCCCGTTCCGGTGGACGGTGCGCTCGCCCGCAACATGTCGGGGCTCATCAAGGAGTTCAACGACTCCCACCCCGACATCAAGGCGGTCCCGGTCTTCACCGGGTCCTACGACGACACGCTCCTGAAGACCCGCGCGGCGATCAAGGCCGGCAAGCCGCCGGCTGCCGTCATCATGTCGGCGAACTTCCTCACCGACCTGTCGATCGAGCGCGAGATCGCCCCGATGGACGACCTGATCGCCAAGGATGGCAAGAGCCAGGACGCCTTCACCGGCCAGTTCTTCCCGGCGCTGCTGCCCAACGCCGTCATCGACCGCAAGGTCTACGGCGTGCCGTTCCACAACTCGACGCCGCTCCTCTACATCAACGCCGACCACTTCAAGGAGGTCGGCCTCGACCCCGACAAGCCGCCGCGGACCTGGGCCGAGCTCGCCGACGCCGCCCGCAAGCTGACCAGGCGCGAGGGCGACCGCACCACCCGCTGGGGCCTGATGATGCCCTCGAACTACGATTACGGCGGCTGGATCCTCGAAGCCCTGACGATGTCGAACGGCGGGCGCTACTACAACGAGGAGTATGGCGGCGAGGTCTATTACGACACCCCGACGATGCTCGGCGCCCTCACCTTCTGGTCGGACCTCGTGCACAAGGCCAAGGTGCACCCGGCCGGCGAGCAGAAGGGCCCGGCGGTGACCGGCGCGTTCCTGGCCGGCCAGGCCTCGATGATGATCATCTCGACCGGCTCGCTCACCTTCATTCGCGACACCGCCAAGTTCCCGTTCAAGGTCGCCTTCGTGCCGATGAACGTGCGCCAGGCGGTGCCGATCGGCGGCGCCTCGCTGGTGCAGCCGACCGGCCTCTCGCCCGAGAAGCGCGCCGCCGGCTGGACCCTGATCCAGTGGCTGACCTCGCCCGAGAAGTCGGGCTGGTGGAGCCGCGCCACGGGCTACTTCGCCCCCAACAAGGCCGCCTACGACCTGCCGGAGATGAAGGCCTTCCTCGACAAGAACCCCGACGCCAAGATCGCCGTCGACCAGCTCGCCAACGCCAAGCCGTGGTTTGCCACCTACCGCACCGTGCCGGTGCGCAAGGCGATCGAGGACGAGCTGCAGGCCGTGCTCTCCGGCAAGCGCCAGCCGAAGGAGGCGCTCGCCGCCGCCCAGAAGGCCGCCGACGCCCTGATGCGCCCCTACGTCGAGGACACCGCGCTCCGCCTGCCGGGCGCCGAGTGATCGCCTCGCGCTGAAACGCATCCCCCCTGTCCCGGGCGCATCCGGGACGGGGCCTCGTTGCCCCCGATTGCCGGACCCGAGTCCCATGCTCATCGCCCAGATCACCGACCTGCACGTGCGCCCCCACGGGCTGCCGGCCTACCGGGTCTCCGAGACCAACAAGATGGTCGCCCGCGCGGTGGCCCAGCTCCTCGCCCTCGAGCCCCGGCCGGATCTCGTGCTGATCTCCGGCGACCTGACCGATTGCGGCCTGGCGGAAGAATACGAGGAGCTGCGCGGCCTCCTCGCCCGCCTGCCGATGCCGGTCTACGTCATCCCCGGCAACCACGACCGGCGCGAGACCATGCGCGAGGTCCTGCCGGCGGCCTGGATGCCCGGCGCGACGGACGGCTTCATCCAATATACGGTCGAGGATCACCCGGTCCGCCTGATCGCCCTCGACACGCTGGTGGCGGGCGCGAGCCACGGCGCGCTCTGCACCGAGCGCCTCGGCTTCCTCGAACGGGCGCTCGCCGGCGGCGACGGCCGCCCGACCCTGGTGTTCATGCACCACCCGCCCTTCGAGTGCGGCCTCGTCCACATGGACGAGATCCGGCTCCTCGACGGCGAGGCGTCGTTCCGGCGGCTGATCGCCGGTGAGACCTCGATCGAGCGGATCCTGTGCGGCCACCACCACCGGCCGATCGTGACCCGCTATGCCGGCACGATCGCGCAGATCGCCCCGAGCGTGACGCACCAGGTCGCCTTCGATCTAGACCCGGCGCACGCGGGCGCCCTGGTCTTCGAGCCGCCGGCCTATCTGCTCCACCGCTACACCCCGGAGAGCGGGATCGTCAGTCACATGGTCTATGTCGAGAGTTTCGATGGGCCGTACCCGTTCGTGCTGGATGCGGCGTATCCGGGGCAGCACTGATCCAAGCCTGCCCGGCTACCTCGTCGACGCAGCTGACAGTTGCCATCGTCGTCCCGGGGCCGCGCAGCGGAACCCGGGATCCATAACCGCTGAGATGCAGATGAAGCAGGACGGACGCCGCCTCATTCTCGAAGGTCGGCGGTTATGGATCCCGGGTTCTCGCCTGCGGCGAGCCCCGGGATGACTCAGTGACGTGTCGACGGTGTCGTTCGATCTGCCTGCTCGTGCAGGCAGGCCGTCCTCAGCCGTTCTTCAGCGCCACCCGGTACTGGCCCTGCGTCTTCGCCCGCACCTCGTCCTCGGTGACGCCGTCGGCGAGTTCCACCAGGCTCATGCCGCCGTCACCCTTCTTGTCGATGGTGAAGACGCCGAGATCGGTGATCACCATGTCGACGACGTGGGTGCCGGTGAGCGGCAGGTCGCAGGCCTCGAGCAGCTTCGGCGATTCCGAGCCGTCCTTGGCCTTGGCGACGTGCTCCATCACCACGACGACCTTCTTGACGCCGGCGACGAGGTCCATCGCGCCGCCCATCCCCTTCACCATCTTGCCGGGGATCATCCAGTTGGCGAGGTCGCCGTTCTGGGCCACCTGCATCGCGCCGAGGATCGACAGGTCGATGTGCCCGCCGCGGATCATCCCGAAGGAATCGGCCGACGAGAAGTAGCTCGTGGTCGGCAGCTCGGTGATGGTCTGCTTGCCGGCGTTGATGAGGTCGGGATCCTCCTCGCCCTCGTAGGGGAACGGGCCCATGCCCAGCATCCCGTTCTCGGACTGGAGCTGCACCGACATGCCATCGGGGATGTAGTTCGACACCAGCGTCGGGATGCCGATGCCGAGGTTGACGTAGAAGCCGTCCTCGAGCTCGCGGGCGGCGCGGGCCGCCATCTGGTCGCGGGTCCAAGCCATGGTGGTCTCCTCTCTCGCTCGTCAGATGGCGCCGCCGCCCGTGGGGGCGGGCGCGGGCTCGGCGTTGGGGGCGGCCTCGGCACGCTTGCGGGTGGTGCGCTGCTCAATGCGCTTCTCCGCGTTCGGGACGTGGATCATCCGCTTCACGAACACGCCGGGCGTGATGATGTGGTCCGGGTCGATCTCGCCGGGGCGCACCAGGTGCTCGACCTGCGCGATGGTCATGCGCGAGGCCGACGCCATCATCGGGTTGAAGTTGCGGGCGGTCTTCCGGTAGACGAGGTTGCCCTCGTGGTCGCCCTTCCAGGCGTGGACCAGCGAGACGTCGGCGAACAGGCCGCGCTCCATCACGTAGGTCTCGCCGTCGAACTCCCGGGTTTCCTTGCCCTCGGCGATCAGGGTGCCGACGCCGGTCTTGGTGAAGAAAGCCGGGACGCCGGCGCCGCCGGCACGGATGCGCTCGGCCAGCGTGCCCTGCGGGTTGAACTCGATCTCGAGCTCGCCGGCGAGGTACTGCTTGGCGAAGGTCTTGTTCTCGCCGACATAGGACGAGATCATCTTCTTGATCTGGCGCGTCTCGAGCAGCACGCCGAGGCCGACGCCGTCGATGCCGGCATTGTTCGAGATGACCGTGAGGTCCTTGGCGCCGCTCTCGCGCACCGCGTCGATGAGGACGTCGGGAATGCCGCACAGGCCGAAGCCGCCGGCCATGATCGTCATGCCGTCCCGCAGGACGCCCGCCAGGGCGGCGGTGGCGTCGGGGTATACCTTCTTCATCCCTCGTTTCCCCAATCCATTCTGGTGCCGCCGGGGCTCGGATGCCCTCGTTCCCGCACGGATGCGGCGCCTCGCCGCCCTGTGTAGCACCGTTGCGGCGCCGCACCACCGGGCGGTGCCGGGAAAATGGTCCGCTCCGGCGGGGCCGGGGGCGGCGCGCCGGCCCGGGGAGACAAGACGCGCACGAGGGATTATACCGGGGCCGTCAAAGGGAAGTTTTGGGATGGCGCCCGCCGCCGGCAGGTCCGAGGGACCGCAGGCGGCGGCGGCCCGGGGGGGCATCGTCTTCTCGTCCACGCCGGCAGCCGGAGAGCGATGTCGCGCCGAACCATCCTGGCCCTGAGCGGCGCCGCCACGGCGGCCCTCGCGCTCACGGCCGCCTCCCTGCCCTGGACGATCGCGGCGCCGCGGGCGGTCGCCTTCGCCGAGCGAGACCTCGCGCGGCGCTACGGCCTCGGCCTCTCGGCCGCCGGGCCCGCCACCCTGACCCTGCTGCCGGCCCCGTCCCTCAGCTTCTCCCGGGCGCGGCTGCGCCGGGGCGACCACGACCTCGTCGAGAGCGCCGGCCTGCAGGTGCAGCTCGGCCTCGCCGGGCTCCTCGCCGGCCGGGCCGAGGTCACCGGCCTCGTCCTCGACCGGGCCCGGATCGCCCTGCCGGACGACGCGGCGGTCGACTGGGCCGAGCCGGCCGCGCGGCTGGCCGCCCGCGTCGCCGCCGGGCGCGGCCGCCACCTGCGCCGCCTCGTCCTCGTCGACGCCACGCTCTCCGGACGCGATCCCCGCACCGGCAGCCGCGAGACGGTCACCGGCCTGAACCTGGTGGCGAGCTGGCCGCGCCCGAGCGCCGGGCTCGACCTCTCGGCCGCCTTCACCTGGCGCGGCGTGCCGGCGACGCTCACCGTGTCGGGCCTGCGCCCGCCCGCGCTCGCGGCCGGCGCCGAGACCCCGCTCACCGCCGCCCTGACCTGGGTCGCCGGCCCCGGCATCGACGGACCCTCCGCGGAGGGCAGCGCCGAGATCGAGGGCAGCCTGGTCTGGGCCGGGACGACCGCCGCGAATTCTCCCGCCGCGAATGTCCCTGCCAACGAGGCGTCCGCGGGCCCCGCCACGGACGGCCCGCGCCTGTCCGGCCAGGGCCGGTTCACCACCCCGGCCCTGGCCCGCACCCTGGCCTGGCTCGGGGTCGAGCCCGGTCCCGCCGCGCTCGCCGGCCCGGTCGGCGTCGAGGGGCGCTTCACGGCTCGTCCGGGCGGCGTCGAATGGCCCGAGATCCGGGTGCGGTTCGGCGACAACCGGCTCGAGGGAGCCGGCGCCCTCGCCCTGGCGCGGGGGCGGTTGTCCGTCAGCGGCACCCTGGCGGCCGAGAGGCTCGACCTGTCGGGTCTCCTGCCCGACGTCGAGCCCGGCGGCGGCTGGAGCCGGGCGCCCCTCGGCCTCGACGCCCTCACCCGGGGCGACCTCGACCTGCGGCTCTCCGCGGCCTCCGCCCGCCTCGGGTCCCTGGAGGCGCAGGACGTCGCCGCCGGCCTCCTGGTGCGCGACGGCACCGTCGAGGCGACGCTCGGGCGCGCCACCGTGCAGGGCGGCACCGTCAAGGGGCGGGCGGCTTTGGCCGCCCTGCCCTCCGGCCTCGACGCCCGCCTCCAGGGCAGCGCCGACCGGGTCGACCTCGGCGGCCTGTTCGCCGATCTCGGCTGGCCGCGCTGGATCCTCGGCCGCGGCCAGGGCTCGGCGGTGCTCGACACGGCCGGATCGAGCCTCGCCGACCTCGTCGGCCGCCTCGGCGGGCGCGCCGTCGCCACGGTGGAGGGCGGCGAGATCCTCGGCCTCAACCTCGCCGACCTCGCCCAGCGGCCCGATTCCACCGCCGTCGCCCGGCGCCGGGGCGGCCGCACCCATTTCGAGCGCGCCCGGGTCAGCCTGACGGTGGCCGACGGGGTCGCCGAGATCGGCCAGGGCCAGGTCCGCGGCGGGGGGCTGACGGCGACCCTCGGCGGCCGGGTCTTCCTGGCCGAGCGCCGCCTCGGCGCCGAGGCGAGGATCGAGCCCGGGCCCGACGGGCGGCCCGCCGGGCACTTCGCCATCGAGGGCCCCTGGCTGCGGCCGGTGCTGCGGCCGCTCGCGGCGCGGCCGCTCCCGGCCCTGTCCCTGCCGGCGGCCGCCAGCGCCTACGCGCCCTGACCTTCCGCCCGGAGGAAGATCACGCCTCCCGTCCGCCGTGCCGGTCCCGGCCCGGCCCGTCTCCGCCCGGTAGATCTTCGTCGAGAAGCTCCGCGACGAAGTCCGGGACCGCCCGGGTGGCCGGGCCGTAGGTGGCCTCGTCGAACAGGCCGGCGGTGTCGGAGGGCGCGAGGTTGATCTCCCGGGTCGGGATCCCGGCGGCCCGGGCCTGCGCCACGAAGCCCGCCGCCGGATAGACCGCCCCGGAGGTGCCGATGGCGACGAACAGGTCGGCCGCCGCGAGGGCGTCGCCGATCGCGTCGAGGTGGAGCGGCACCTCGCCGAACCACACCACGTCCGGGCGCATCCCGCCCCGCCGCCCGCAGGCCGGGCAGGCGGTGTCGAGACCGAGATCCTCCGCCCAGGGCGCGGCCGCGCCGCAGGCGGTGCAGCGCACCCGCATCAGTTCGCCGTGCATGTGCACGACCGACCGCGAGCCGGCGCGCTCGTGCAGGTCGTCGACGTTCTGGGTGCACAGGAAGAGCCCGCCGCCGCGGGCGGCAAGGCCCACCTCCAGCCGCGCCAGCGCCGCGTGGGCGGCGTTGGGCGCGGCCTCCCGCACCCCCTGCCGGCGCAGGTTGTAGAAGGTGTGGACCTCCTCGGGCTCGCGGGCGAAGGCCTCGGGGGTGGCGAGCCGCATCGGGTCGAAGCGGCGCCACAGCCCGCCCGGATCCCGGAAGGTGCCGAGCCCGCTCTCGGCCGAGATCCCGGCTCCCGTGAGCACGAAGACGCGGGCGACCGGCCGGCTCACGCGCGGCCTCCCGCCGGGACACGGCACGACTGCGACACGATTGAGTCAAATCTCGCGGCCGACAGAACATTGCGGACGCCAGACCATCGGGATGCCGTCACTGTGACCTCCGTTGAGACTTTATCAATTCTTGCCATGGACAATTCCCCTAACCCATCCTAAGTGAGGATCGTGCCCGCGCGCATGGCCGCGGGTGATTGATTCCGAACAGATCGCTTCAGGACATTCAATGACGCGCCACCGCGCGAGACCGTCATTCACGGTCGAGATCAAGCGCAGCCGCACATCCCCCTTGATCGCCACCCCCGACAGCGAGCGGCCCCAGAGCGAGCGCCCCGCGAGCAAGCCCCCGGCGAGCCCCGCCGCGACGGGCGAGCCCGAGCGCCGTCCCGCCGCCCCCGGCCGCAACCTCTGGGCCGGGACCGGCCTGTTCGAGGAGGCCGCCGCGGCGACCCAGTCGGGCCGTTTCGACCCGCCGGAGGCCCCGGCCTTCGCCAAGGACTCCTCCCTCAAGTCGCCCGCCGCGAAGGATTCGTCGGCGCGGGACGCCCTGGCGAGAGACGTCTTCTCCAAGCCTTCGCCGGCCGCCGCGTCCGACCCCAGGAACGCCGGCGCCAAGCGCGTTCTGCCGAGCCTGATCGCCCCGCCGGAGCCCGAGCCGGAGCCGGAGGCGGCGCCGGAACCCGAGCCGAAGCTGCCGCGGGTGCGCCGCTACCGGACCGCCGCCCCGGCGCAGCGCCGCACGCCCGGCCCTCGGCCGGCCTTCGTCTGGCCCGAGGACTGGCCCGACGAGGCGCCGATCCAGACCCCCGCCCCCATCGCGCTGCCGGCCGCCCCGCGGATCCAGGCCGCCGCGCCCCAGCCCGAGGCACCCCAGTCCAAGGCTCCGGTGGCCGAGGCGGCCGAGACCGGCGAGATGCGCCTGCGGGCCAAGCGCCGCGCCGGCGACGAGGACCTGCGCGTCGGCCAGCGCTGGAAGCGCCGGCTGCCCCGCGTGTGCTGGTAGCCGACCGGGGCGGCCCGCCGTACCGGCTGGTCGTCCTCGATTTCGACGGCACGCTGGCCGACACCTTCCCGTGGTTCGCCGGCGTCCTGCCGGGCGTCGCCGACCGCTACGGCTTCCGCCGGCCCGCGCCCGACGAGGTCGAGGCCCTGCGGGCGCTCGACGCGCGGGGCGTGATGCGGCGCCTCGGCGTCCCCGGCTGGAAGCTGCCCTTCATCGCCCGCCACATGCACGGCCTCGCCGCCCGCGACGCCGGCATGCTGGCGCCGTTTCCCGGCATCCCGGCCCTGCTCGGGCGGTTGCGGGAGGGCGGGATCACGCTCGCCCTCGTCAGCTCGAACCGCGAGGACGTGGCGCGCCGGGTGCTCGGCCCGGATTGCGCCGGCCTGATCGGGCACTACGCCTGCGGCGCCGGCGTGTTCGGTAAGGCGCGCCGGTTCGCCGCCGTGGTGCGCGCGAGCGGCATCCCGCCGTCCCGCGTCCTGTGCCTCGGCGACGAGCTGCGCGACCACGCGGCCGCCGCGCGGGCGGGCCTCGCCTTCGGGGCGGTGACCTGGGGCTACACGCGCGCGCCGGCGCTCGCGGCCGCCGGGCCCGATCACCTGTTCGACAGTCCCGCGGCGGTGGCGGCCGCGCTCCTGCCC
Source organism: Methylobacterium ajmalii (assembly GCF_036448855.1). Lineage (NCBI taxonomy): Bacteria > Pseudomonadati > Pseudomonadota > Alphaproteobacteria > Hyphomicrobiales > Methylobacteriaceae > Methylobacterium > Methylobacterium ajmalii. The sequence goes on along the minus strand of NZ_JAZFXT010000011.1, from coordinate 45,287 downwards.
GCCGCCGTCCGGGCGGCATGAGGACGCTCCGGACGCAGGCGTCCGGGGCGCGCGTCAGTAGTGCGGCACCGTCCGGTGCTCGACCAGCGGCGCCTCCATGCGGAAGTGCAGCCCGGTCGGCTTGAAGTCGAACTTGATGTCGGCGCCGCACTGCATGGTGAGCACGCGCTGCAGCAGGGTCGAGCCGAAGCCCTTGCGGGTCGGCTCCGCGGTCCGCGGTCCGCCGCGCTCGGTCCAGTCGAGCCGCAGGCGGCGGCCGGCCTCGTCCTGCGCCACGTCCCAGGTCACGGTGATGCGCCCCTCGGGCACCGAGAGGGCGCCGTGCTTGGCGGCGTTGGTGGTCAGCTCGTGGATCGCCATGCCGGTCGGCACCGCGAGGTCGGCGGTGAGCTCGACCAGCGGGCCCTTCAGGGCGATGCGCTTGCCGGCCTCGTCGTTGTAGGGGCCGAGCTCGTTCTCCAGCATCTCCTGGAGCGAGGCCATCTGCCAGTAATCTTCCGTCAGGAGGTTGTGGGTCTTGGCGAGCGAGATCACCCGGGCCGAGAAGCCCTGGTAGAACTCGTCGACGCTGGTGGCGCCCCGCGCCGAGGCCCCGAGCAGCGCCTGCACGGTGGCGAGCGTGTTCTTCACCCGGTGGTGCAGCTCGCGGATCAGCAGGGCCTGGCGCTCGGCGGTCTGCTGGCGCTCGTGCAGGAAGGCCGCGGCCTCGCGCTGGCGCCGGCGCGCCCGGACGGCGAAGCGGGTCGCGGTCACCAGGGTGGCGGGGTGGAACGGCCGTTCCAGCAGCGTGACGTTGCCGAGGGATTCCATCAGCCGCGCCTCCGGCGGGGTGCCACGCAGGGTGAGCAGCACGAACGGATAGTCCGACCACGGCTCCTGCCCGGCGAGGTAGGCGGCGAGCCCGTGCCGGTCGGAGGCGCGCAGGGCCTCCTCGGTCAGGACGGCGCAGCTGCCCTCGTCGAGCCGGGCGACCAGCGCCGGCAGGTCGGCGCAGACCTCCGCCCGCAGGCCGGCCTCCTCAAGGATGCTCGACGCCACCTCGGCGTCGCGGCCCGTCGGGGCCAGGATCAGGACCGGGGGATCATTCTCTCTCATGGCTGTCCCGATCGGCTGACCCCACCGGCAGATCCCGCTCGGGTCCCGCGCCCTCGGCCGGCAGGCGGCCCTGGAAGACCGGCACGCCGGTCAGGACGCCCCGGAAGCCCACCAGCGGCTCGCCGACACGCAAACCGTCGCCGTCGATCCGGAGTTCCCGGATGGTAGCCTCGTGCGGCCCCACCCTCTTCTTGACCACCGACACCGCCCGGCGCAAGTGCCCGTCCGCCTCGAAGTACCGGAACAGCACCACGGTGTCGCTGAGGTAGGTGAGGTCGACCGCCGCCGACATCTGGCCGACGAGCCCGTGCTGGGCCAGTACCAGCAGCGTCGTCACGCCCTGCTGGTTCAGGTATGTCAGGATCTCGTGCATCTGCAGCAGCAGATACTGCTCGCCCGGCATCGCGTTGTGGTAGCCGGTGAGCGAATCGATCAGCACCACGCGCGCGCCGTCGCGCTCGACGGCGTTGCGCACCATCGCGGCGAGCTCGCCCGGCGAGACCTCCGCCGGGTCGATCTGCTCGACCCGCAGGCGGCCGTCGGCGATCGGCCCGTCGACGGCCATGCCGAGACCGGCGGCCCGACGCCGCAGGATCCCGGTCGGCTCGTCGAAGCTGAGGATCAGCCCGCGCTCGCCGCGCGCCAGCGCCGCCGTGACGTAGGCCAGCGCCGTCGACGACTTGCCGACCCCCGAGGGCCCGAGCAGCATCGTGCTGGTGCCCCGGTCGAGCCCGCCGCCCAGCAGCGCGTCGAGGCCCGGATTGCCGCTGCCGAGCCGGTCGATCGCGTAGGAATGGCCGTGCTCGGCCGCGACCAGGCGGGGAAACACCGTGAGGCCGCCGCGGCGGATGACGAAGTCGTGGAAGCCGCCGCGGAACCGCGTGCCGCGCATCTTGATCACCCGCAGGCGACGGCGCTCGCCGCCGTAGAGCGGGGCGAGCTGCTCGAGCTGGATCACCGCGTGGCAGAGGCTGTGCAGGTTGAGGTCGTCCTGCTCCGCCGTGAGGTCGTCGAGGAGGAGCGCGGTGGCGTCGTGGATGAGGAGGTAGCTGCGCAAGGCCAGCACCTGGCGGCGGTAGCGCAGCGAGCCCTGCGAGAGCAGCCGGATCTCCGAGAGGCTGTCGAACACCACCCGCTGCGGCTTGACCCGGTCGAGTTCCGCGACGGCGAGCCGCACGGTCTCGCCGAGCTCGAGGTCGGAGGAATGGACGAGGCTCTGCTGCTGGCGCGGGTCGAGGCTGAGCTCGGGCGGCACCAGCTCGAAGATCTCGATGCCGTCGAGCGACCAGCCGTGGCGGGTGGCGACCGAGATCAGCTCGCGCCGGCTCTCCGACAGGGTGATGTAGAGGCAGCGCTCGCCGAGCCGCGCCCCGTCGATGAGGAATTGCAGCGCCTGGGTGGTCTTGCCCGAGCCCGGCCGGCCCTCGATCAGGTGGGCGCGGTTGGCCGCGTAGCCGCCCTCCAGGATCGAATCGAGGCCCGGCACACCGGTCGGGATCGGGGCGGCGTCGTCGGGTGGCGAAAGCTGGGGATCGGGCATGGACGGCGGGCGGGCCTTCGGCAGACGGGTCTCGTGACGATCCGATCGTCGGGTATCCCCGGACAACGCCCGGTCGCGGCCGATCGCCCGTTCGAGGCGGCGGCATGCGGCGGGAGGTCTCGGTGAGGCGCCCCGCGATCGGCGACGGGTCGTTCTCGCCCGGCAGGGGTCGTATCGGCTTGTGGCAAAGAAATGCGGCGAGAACAAAGGGATCGTGCGGGCCGTCCGCCGGTTCCGGCGTGGGCGTGGCGTCGCGCCCGGGCACGCCTGCTGCACCGCGATAAAAACTCCCGCCTCCCCCTTGACGTCGGATGGGTTCGCACGCATGTGGCCCTGGTCCGCGTGGGGTCCGACGACTCGGCGCCGCGCGGCATCACCGGAATCCTGAATCCCCCATGCCCAGCGACAGTAGTCGACGGACCGCGCCGCCTCGGTGCCGCCTCGCGTGACCCGCGCCTGATCGCTGATCGGGCTCGCCCGCGACCGGCGCCGATGCGGCCGGTCGAACGAGGTGAGCCATGACTCTGACGACGATGACCGCCCGCTCCGGCGGCGCCGCCACCCGCGACCGCAGCGTCGTGGTCGTTCTGCTTCTCATGCTGGCCCTGGTCTTCGGACCCGCCATCGGCCTGCACGTCGCCGTCAACCTGCTCGGCTCGGGTGCCGCGGCACCGGACGGCCTCGCCGCCACCGCCACCGAGGCGCCCCGCGGCGCCCGGGGCTGACGGCCGAGGGCCAGCCGGGGTGGCGGCCGACGGGGCGGTCTCGTCCGCCCCCATTCCGTCACGCCGTCCCCCGCCCGCGCAGGACCAGCACCGCGCCGACGACGAGCAGCGCGGCCCCGATCCAGGTCTGCCAGCCGAGCGGGGCCTCGATCCCGCTCCGGCGCCCGGTCAGGCCGGCCGCGTCGGCGGCGATCCCCGCCGCGAGCTGGCCGGCCACCACCATCGTCACCGTGACGGTCGCGCCCTGCTGGCGGTAGCCGTACAGGCAGGCGGCGACGAACAGCGTCCCGAGCAGCCCCGGCACCACGAACCACGGCTCCACCCGCTCGATCAGCCGCAGCGGAAAGGCCGGCCCGCTGCGCCAGGCCTCGACGAGGCCGAGCAGCGACAGCCCGACCAGCGAGTTGCACAGGAGCGCTCCGGTCAGCCCGGCGCCCCGCGCCGCCATGGCGCCCATCAGCGCGTTCTGCACCACCAGTCCCGCCCCGGCGACGAGGCAGAGGATCGCCGCGCCGGTCATCGGGCGACACCGGTGGATGGTGGCGCGGGATCGGGACGTGTTGGCATGGCGCGGCTCCTGTCGTGCTGCAATCATCTCCTATGATGGACGATTGTCAAATACCAGATACGTCAGCGGGAGGGTGCCGCGGGCCTTCCGGGCGACCGGTGGTGGGGGCCGACCGCCGGTCACGGACCCGAGGGCGCGGTCCTCGCGCATCGGGACGGGTCGGATCCCGACGGATCGCCCGCCATGCCGCGCGAGTGCGTGCCCTGCGGCCCGCCACCTTCCCGCGCTCCCCGAAACCCGCTACGCCTCCCCACCATGTCGACCCCATCCCCTTCGGCCTCGCCCGTCACCGTCGCCGCCGGCTCCGTCCGCTTCGGCAACCACCTGCCGCTCGGCCTGATCGCCGGCCCCTGCGCGCTGGAGAGCCGGGCCCACGCCCTCGAGGTCGCCGGCGCCCTCAAGGAGATGACGGCGCGGCTCGGCATCGGCCTCGTGTTCAAGTCGTCCTTCGACAAGGCCAACCGCACCTCGGCCGGGTCGAGCCGGGGCCTCGGCTTGAGCCAGGCGCTGCCGATCTTCGCCGAGATCCGCGAGACCCTGGGCCTGCCGGTCGTCACCGACGTGCATGAGGCCGGGCATTGCGCCGAGGCCGCGCAGGCCGTCGACGTGCTGCAGATCCCGGCCTTCCTGTGCCGGCAGACCGACCTGCTGCTGGCGGCCGCCGCCACCGGGCGGGTCGTCAACGTCAAGAAGGGGCAGTTCCTCGCACCCTGGGACATGGCCCACGTCGCGGCCAAGATCACCGGCGCAGGCAACCCCAACGTGCTCCTCACCGAGCGCGGCGCCTCGTTCGGCTACAACACGCTCGTCTCCGACATGCGCGCCCTGCCGATCATGGCGCAGGTGAGCGGCGGCCTGCCGGTGGTGTTCGACGCCACCCACTCGGTGCAGCAGCCCGGCGGCCAGGGCGCCACCTCGGGCGGCCAGCGCGAGTTCGTGCCGGTGCTCGCCCGGGCCGCCGTGGCGGTGGGCGTCGCCGGCGTGTTCATCGAGACCCACGCCGATCCCGACCGGGCGCCCTCGGACGGGCCCAACATGGTGCCGTTGCGCCAGATGCCGGCCCTGCTCGCCGAGCTCCAGGCCTTCGACCGGCTCGCCAAGGCGCGAGCGACCGACGGGGCCGGCGGCTGAGGCGGGGGCGATGCAGGCCGCCGGGACGCCGCAGCAAGGATCGCTCCAACACGGGTCGCCCGCCCGCCTGATCGCGGTCCTGGCCGCCGGGGGCTTCGCCAGCACCTTCGCGGGACGGGTGGTCGAGCCGCTGGTCGGCGTGCTCGCCCGCGACCTCGCGAGCCCGCCCGCCACCGTGGCGCTCCTCTCCACCGCCTTCGCCCTGCCCTACGCGCTGATCCAGCCGATCCTCGGCCCGGTCGGCGACGCGCTCGGCAAGGAGCGGGTGGTGGTCACCTGCCTCGTGGTGATGAGCCTCGCGCTCGCCGCCTGCACGGTGGCGGGCGACATCGGCACCCTGTTCGGCCTGCGCATGGTCGCGGGCGCGGCGGCCGGCGGGGTGATCCCGCTCTCGCTCGCCATGATGGGCGACCGCATCCCGATGGCCCAGCGCCAGGTGGCGATCGGCCGCTTCCTCGTCGCGGTGATCCTCGGCCAGCTCTCGGGCTCGACCATCGCCGGGCTGATCGAGGGGGCGATCGGCTGGCGCGGCGTGTTCGCCCTCGCGACCGGGGTCGGGATCGTCGGCCTCCTCGGCGTCGCCCTCGGCTTCGCCCGGCGCCTGCGCGCGCCCGGGGGCCGCTTCGCCCTGGCGCCGGCGCTGGCGCGCTACCGCACGATCCTGCGCACCCCCCGCGCCCGGGTGCTCTTCGCCGCCGTCTTCGTCGAGGCGGTCGCGGTGTTCGGCATCTTCCCGCACCTCGCCCACCTGATCGAGGCCCGCGGCGAGGGCGGTCCCCGGGAGGCCGGGCTGGTCCTGGCGGGCTTCGCGGCCGGCGGCCTGACCTACTCGCTGACGGTCGGGCTCCTGCTGCGCCTCCTCGGCCAGACCCGGATGCTGATGGCGGGCGGCGCGGTCTCGGGCGGCGCCCTGCTCACCGTCGGCCTCGCCGGCGCCTGGCAGACCGACGCCGCGGCGCTCGTGGCCCTCGGCCTCGGCTTCTACATGCTGCACAACACCTTCCAGGTGCAGGTGACCGAGGTGGTGCCGGAGGCCCGGGCCTCGGCGGTGGCGCTGCACGCCTTCTCGTTCTTCTGCGGCCAGGCCATCGGCGTGGCGGTGCTGGGCCTGGGCCTCGAGACCCTCGGCCAGCTGCCGGCGCTCGCCCTGTGCGCCGCCACGATCCTCGCCGTCGGCCTCGTCACCGCCCGGCGTCTCGCTCGGCCGGGCTGACGTCCCGGTCGAGCGCCAGTTCAGCCCGAGTTCAGGCGGCGGCCGCCAGGATCAGCGACAGTCACGTCCCCCGTGGCGGGGACCGGACGACCGGTCCATCGCCACGCCGGCGGGCGGACCCGGGCCGAGCGATTACGGGAACCCTTCCCGGCCGAGCTCGTTGTTCGGGTCAATCGCTTGAACGAAAGCAGGAGATCAACGATGCGCAAGCTGGCGATCATCCCGGCCCTCGCGGTGGCCCTCGGCGCCGTGTCCACCGTCGCCCCCTCCCCGGCCCAGGCCCAGGGCTGGCGCGGTCACGGCTACGGCCACCATTACGGCCACGGCTACGGCCGTGGGTATGTCGGCCGGAACTACGCCTATGGCGGGCGCCGCCGCGGCATCTCGCCGGGCGCCGCCGTCGGCCTCGGCATCGCCGGTGCCGCCGTGGGCGCGATCGGCGCGGCCGCCGCAGCCGATGCCGCCCGCCGCAACGGCTACGGCTATGGCTACGGTGCTCCGGCCCCGGCCTACGGGTATGGCTACGGCTACTGAGATCGCAGCCGATCCGAGATGACGAAGGGCGGCCGGGGTGACCCGGCCGCCCTTTCGTTTGCTCGGCCCCTCTCTTGCTCAGCCCCGGGCGCGGTAGGGCGGCACGCCCTGGTCGGGCAGCCAGATCGAGGCCGGCGGGGTGCCGGTCTGCCAGAACACGTCGATCGGGATGCCGCCGCGCGGGTACCAGTAGCCGCCGATGCGCAGGTAGCGCGGCTCCAGCAGGGCGGTCAGCCGGCGGCCGATGCCGACGGTGCAATCCTCGTGGAAGGCGCCGTGATCGCGGAAGCTGTGCAGGTAGAGCTTCAGCGACTTCGACTCGACGAGCCATTGGTCCGGCACGTAGTCGATCACCAGGATGGCGAAGTCGGGCTGGCCGGTCACCGGGCAGAGCGAGGTGAATTCCGGCGCGGTGAAGCGGGCGCAGTAATCGGTGTCCGGATGCGGGTTCGGCACCCGGTCGAGCTGGGCCTCCTCCGGCGAGCGCGGCTGGGCGATGGGCTGCCCGAGCTGCCGGGCATGGTCGGTGATGTCTTGCGTCATGCCTGCCCTATAGACCCGCGCGGGCCCGCGCGAAACCGGCTGCCCCGCGCACGGTCTTCCCGACGATCGCCGGCCGTCCCTTCGTTCGCCGGTCCCCAGCCCTGGCCGGTCTCGACCCTCGGGCGGCTTGCCGCAGGCGGCATCTTGGCCGATAAGCCGCGCGAACGCTCGATGCCTGCCCGAGAGATCCTCTCATGACCGCGATCACCAACATCGCCGCCCGCCAGATCCTCGACAGCCGGGGCAATCCCACGGTGGAGGTCGACGTCCTCCTGGAAGATGGTTCCTTCGGCCGCGCCGCCGTGCCGTCCGGCGCCTCGACCGGCGCCCACGAGGCGGTGGAGCTGCGCGACGGCGACAAGTCGCGCTACGGCGGCAAGGGCGTGCTGAAGGCGCTCGAGGCCGTCAACGGCGAGATCCTGGACGCCATCGGCGGCATGGACGCCGAGGAGCAGGCCGCCATCGACGAGGCGATGATCGAGCTCGACGGCACGCCGAACAAGGCCCGTCTCGGCGCCAACGCGATCCTGGGCGTCTCGCTCGCCGTCGCCAAGGCCGCCGCCGAGGCCTCCGGCCTGCCGCTCTACCGCTACGTCGGCGGCACCCAGGCCCGGATCCTGCCGGTGCCGATGATGAACATCATCAACGGCGGGGCGCATGCCGACAACCCGATCGACTTCCAGGAATTCATGATCATGCCGGTGGGCGCCGAGTCGCTCGCCGAGGCGGTGCGCTGGGGCGCCGAGGTGTTCCACACCCTCAAGGGCGCCCTGAAGAAGGCCGGCCACAACACCAACGTCGGCGACGAGGGCGGTTTCGCCCCCAACCTTCCCTCGGCCGAGGCCGCGCTCGACTTCGTGATGGACTCGATCCGCGCCGCCGGCTTCGAGCCGGGCCGCGACATCGTGCTGGCGCTCGACTGCGCCGCCACCGAGTTCTTCAAGAACGGCTCGTACGTCTACGAGGGCGAGGGCCAGACCCGCGACCCCGAGGCCCAGGCGACCTACCTGGCGAAGCTCGTCGACGCCTACCCGATCCTATCGATCGAGGACGGCATGTCGGAGGACGACTGGGCCGGCTGGAAGGCGCTCACCGACAAGGTCGGCAACCGCTGCCAGCTCGTCGGCGACGACCTGTTCGTGACCAACGTCACCCGCCTGTCGGAGGGGATCTCCAAGGGCACGGCGAACTCGATCCTGGTGAAGGTCAACCAGATCGGCTCGCTCACCGAGACCCTGGCCGCCGTCGACATGGCCCACCGCGCCGGCTACACCGCGGTGATGTCGCACCGCTCCGGCGAGACCGAGGACGCGACCATCGCCGACCTCGCCGTCGCGACCAATTGCGGGCAGATCAAGACCGGCTCGCTCGCCCGTTCGGACAGACTGGCGAAGTACAACCAGCTCATCCGCATCGAGGAGGGCCTGGGCTCTCAGGCCCGCTACCTCGGCCGCGCCGCGCTGAAGGTCGGCTGACCACCACATCCGGAGGGGCCGGACGGCCCCTCCCCGATCCTCCGAGGGATCTCACGCGTCGCAGGCCGCCTCCGGGCGGCCTTTTTGCTGGCCGCGCCACCGCCGCAGGGGCGCGAACACCGCGACGTTCCCGGCCAGCACCAGGGCGAAGCCGAGGCCCGCCAGCGGCGTCACCCGGTAGCCCTCGGCGAAGACCGAGATCGTGAGCGCCACGACCGGAAACAGCACGGTCATGTAGGCGGCCTTCTCGGGGCCGATCCGGTGCACCACCGTCAGGTAGGCGGTGAAGCCGATCACCGAGCCGGGGATCGCGAGGTAGAGGAGCGCTCCGACATAGGCCGGCGAGGGGTCGAAGCCGAACGGCACCCCGCGCGACGCCGCGACCCCGGCCACCAGGGCGGCCCCGATCAGCATCCCGTAGGCGTTCACCGTCGCGACCGGCAGCCCGTGGCGCTGGTTGCGGGCCGAGACGAGGTTGCCGGCCGAGAAGAACCAGGTGCCGAGGAGCGCCAGGGCGAGGCCGATCGCGGTGTCCCGGTCGAGCGTCGTGCCGGCGAGCGTGTCCCGGAACAGGCAGGCGATGCCGAGGAGCCCGATCGACGCCCCGGCGAGGATCCGGGGGGCGGGCCTGCGGCGGTGGAAGAGGTAGGCGTTGGCGACGTTGAAGATCGTGGCGGCGGAAAACACCACCGAGACGATCCCGCTCGGGACCGAGCGCGCGGCGAGGTAGAAGCAGGCGAAGTTGCACGAGAACAGGCACACGGCCTGCAGCGCCACGAAGGGCAGGTGCCGCCGCGGGATCGGCGCGAGCCGCCCGGAGAGGATCAGCGCGCCGGCGAGCACGGTGCCGGCCAGCGCGAAGCGGTAGGCGATCGAGGCCTCGAAGGCGACGGGGCCGAGCTGGTGCTTGATGGCGATCCAGGTCGTGCCCCAGATGAGGACGGTCAGGGCGTACAGGAAGGCCGTCACGGCGTCGGGTTCCGGCGGGCTCGGACGCCCGGCATAGACCGGACGCGGACCGGGCGGCTTCCCGGTTCCGGCGGCGGCGTTGCCCGTTCTTGGGGTTTCGTGCCCCCCGCCCCGTTGCGGGCGGCGGGCGCCGGCCCGTACAGTTCCCCGGCACACTCGTCCTGGCCCCGAGACCGTGACCGCGCCCAATCCCGATGTCCGCGACGCCCTCTCCCGCACCGGCGCGGCGCTCCTGCGCAGCGCCGATCTCGGCCGCGGGCTGTCGCTCGCCGAGTGGCACAACCGCGACAACCGCGACAACCGCGCCCGCTACGACCGGCCGGGCCACCACACGCTGAGCCTCTACCTCGAGGGCGGCGAGGGCGTGGTGCGCGAGGACGGCGCGGTGTCGGGCGGCGGGCCGGACAAGCTCTGCCTGCTGCCGGCCGGCCACGAGAGCCGCTGGCTGATCGGCGGTCCGCTGCGGATGCTGCACCTCTACGTCGCGCCCGAGACCCTGGCCTACCAGGCGGCGAGCGCCCTCGACGTCGACCCCCGCGCCATCGCGCTGCACGAGCTGACCTTCGCGGAGGACCCCGCCACCGCGATGCTGATGCGCGGCGCGGTGTTGCCCCTCGACTGGACGGCGGGCGCCGACCGGATGGCGCTCGGGAGCGCCTGCCACCTCCTGCTCCACGCCCTGCTGCGGCGCCATGCCGGCGCCCGGGGCGCGCGGCCGGTGACCGGCGGCCTCTCGCCGGCGATCCGGCGCCGGACCGCCGAGGTCATCGAGGCCCGCCTCGCCGAGGCCCTGTCCCTCGACGACCTCGCCGAGGCCGCGGGCCTGAGCCCCTTCCACTTCGCCAAGATGTTCAAGGCGAGCTTCGGCGTGCCGCCGCACCGCTACGTGACCGAGCGGCGGATCGCCAGGGCCAAGGACCTGCTGGGCAAGGACCTGCTGGGCAAGGACCTGCCGGGCAAGGGCCTGCCGGGAGAGGATTTTTCGGCGGCGGGCCGGGAGAGCCTCGCCGAGGTCGCGCTCGCCTGCGGCTTCGCCTCGCAGAGCCACTTCACCCGCCGCTTCAAGCAGGCGACCGGGTTCACCCCGGCGGCGTGGCGGGGCGCGGCGTGACGCCTTGAGCCTTCCTTAACCCTCCCGCCCCATTCTCCCCGGCATGGTAGTCCGTCGTCGCGCCCGTGCCATCCTGTTGCCGCTCGGCCTCTACGCCGTGTCGATCCTCGTGGTCGGCTACTTCCTGCACGAGGCCGAGAGCGGAAGCCGCGGCCTCGAGGCCAAGCGGGCCCTGAAGATCCAGGCCTACGGCCTGCAGCAGGAGCTCGACGCCACCAAGGCCGACCGGACCGAGTGGGAGCGCCGCGTCGCGCTCCTGCGAAGCGACCAGATCGACCGCGACCTCCTGGAGGAGCGCGCCCGGGTGGTGCTCGGCCGCGTCCATCCCAACGACGTCGTCATCATCAACCCCTGACGCGCCGCGTCCGTCGTCCCCAACCCATCCCCAGGCCAGCGGCTTTCGGTCCCAAAGCGCTCGATTTGCGCCCCCGCCTGCCCTAAAAGCTCTCCCATAAAGGTAGCAGCCGGGAGGGTGCCGATGGATGCCGCGAAAGAGGCCCACCGCGGGAGCGACGAGGCCCGCGAGATGGCGGCGCTGCCGCCGGCCTCGAACGTGCCGGCCTTCAGCCGGGACGAGGATCTTCACGCCTATCGCGAGATGCTGCTGATCCGCCGCTTCGAGGAGAAGGCCGGCCAGCTCTACGGCATGGGCCTGATCGGCGGCTTCTGCCACCTCTACATCGGCCAGGAGGCCGTGGTGATCGGGGTCCAGATGGCCTCGAAGGACGGCGACCAGGTCATCACCGGCTACCGCGACCACGGCCACATGCTGGCCTGCGGCATGGAGCCGAAGGGCGTGATGGCCGAGCTGACCGGCCGCAAGGGAGGCTATTCCCGCGGCAAGGGCGGCTCGATGCACATGTTCTCCCGCGAGAAGAACTTCTATGGCGGCCACGGCATCGTCGGGGCGCAGGTGTCGCTCGGCACCGGGCTCGGCTTTGCCAACAAGTACCGCGGCGACGGCGCGGTCAGCCTGACCTACATGGGCGACGGCGCGGCCAACCAGGGCCAGGTCTACGAGAGCTTCAACATGGCGCAGCTGTGGAAGCTGCCCGTGGTCTACGTGATCGAGAACAACCGCTACGCCATGGGCACCTCGGTCTCGCGGGCCTCGGCCCAGACCGACTTTTCCAAGCGCGGCGTCTCCTTCGGCATCCCGGGCGAGCAGGTCGACGGCATGGACGTGCGCGCCGTGCGCGAGGCGGCGACCCGCGCCATCGCGCATGCCCGCGACGGCGAGGGCCCCTACATCCTCGAGATGCAGACCTACCGCTATCGCGGCCACTCGATGTCCGATCCGGCCAAGTACCGGACCAAGGACGAGGTCGCCCGCATGCGCGAGGAATCCGACCCGATCGAGCAGGTCCGCAAGCGCCTGCTCGGCGCCCACAAGGTGCCGGAGGACGAGATCAAGGCGGTCGACGCCAAGGTGCGGGCGATCGTCAACGAGTCGGCGGACTTCGCCACCAGCGATCCCGAGCCGGATCCCTCCGAGCTCTGGACCGACATCCTGCTCTAGCGCCCCTCCCCGCGCGCCCCGGCCGTCCGCCCCGCGGACGGCTCCCCTCGCCTTCGGCCGGCGCCCGACCCGGCGCCCCTCTCCCGGATCGACAGAGCACCCTATGGCGACCGACATCCTGATGCCTGCCCTCTCGCCGACGATGGAGCAGGGCAAGCTGGCGAAGTGGCTCAAGAAGGAGGGCGACCCGGTCAAGGCCGGCGACATCCTGGCCGAGATCGAGACCGACAAGGCGACCATGGAGGTCGAGGCGGTCGACGAGGGCGTGCTCGCCAAGATCCTCGTCGCCGACGGCACCGACAACGTCGCGGTCAACACCCCGATCGCGGTGCTGGCCGAGGAGGGCGAGGATCCGGCGGGCGTGGAGGCCGGCGGCGGCCAGTCGAACGGCAAGCCGAACGGCAAGGCCGAGGGCGAGGTTCAGAAGGCCCCCGCCCCCGACATGCAGGCGGAAGGCCAGGCCGAGCGCCCCGCCCCGGCGGCCAAGACCGAGGACGACAAGCCGGTCGAGAAACCCGCCGCGCCGGCGGTGATCACCAACCGCGGCCAGGATCCGGCGATGGCCGAGATCCCCGAGGGCACCCAGATGGTGACCCAGACGGTCCGCGAGGCCCTGCGCGACGCGATGGCCGAGGAGATGCGCCGGGACGAGAACGTCTTCGTCATGGGCGAGGAAGTCGCCGAGTACCAGGGCGCCTACAAGATCACGCAAGGCCTGCTGCAGGAATTCGGCGCGAAGCGCGTCGTCGACACCCCGATCACCGAGCATGGCTTTGCCGGCGTCGGCGTCGGCGCGGCGTTCACGGGCTTGAAGCCCATCGTCGAGTTCATGACCTTCAACTTCGCCATGCAGGCGATCGACCAGATCATCAACTCGGCGGCCAAGACCCTGTACATGTCCGGCGGCCAGCTCGGCTGCCCGATCGTGTTCCGCGGCCCCAACGGCGCGGCGGCCCGGGTCGGCGCCCAGCACAGCCACGACTACGCCGCCTGGTACTCCAACGTGCCGGGCCTGAAGGTGGTCATGCCCTACACCGCCTCGGACGCGAAGGGCTTGCTCAAGAGCGCCATCCGCGACCCGAACCCGGTGGTCTTCCTCGAGAACGAGATTCTCTACGGCCAGTCCTTCCCGGTGCCGCAGCTCGACGACTTCACGGTGCCGATCGGCAAGGCCAAGGTGCATCGCGAGGGACGTGACGTGACGATCGTCTCGTTCGGCATCGGCATGACCTACGCGCTGAAGGCCGCGCACGAACTCGCCGAGGCGGGCATCGAGGCCGAGGTGATCGACCTGCGCACCATCCGGCCGATGGATTCGGAGACGGTGGTCGCGTCGGTGAAGAAGACCGGCCGCTGCATCACCGTGGAAGAAGGCTTCCCGCAATCGGGCGTCGGCGCCGAGATCGCCGCCCGCCTGATGGTCGACGCCTTCGACTACCTCGACGCTCCCGTGCTGCGCATCACCGGCAAGGACGTGCCGATGCCCTACGCGGCGAACCTCGAGAAGCTCGCGCTGCCGAACGTCGCCGAGGTGATCGAGGCGGCCAAGGCCGTCTGCTACCGGTGAGCGGCATGACCGACGACGAGCCCCGCTTCGAGGCCCTCGACATCCCGCCCGACGCCCTGGAGCAGGGCGGGATCGAGGTCTTGCGCGCCGCCGTGGTCGACGGAGCGGTGAGCATCGCGCTGCGCCGCTCCTTCGACGACCCGGCCACCTGGGGGCGCCTGTTCATCGACCTCGCCCGCCAGGCGGCCGTGGTCTACGCCCGCGAGACCGAGATGTCCGAGGAGGAGGCCTTCGCGCGCATCCGCGCCGGGATGGAGGCCGAGAGCCTCGATCCCGAGAGCTTCAACTGAGGCTCCCGATGGCCGAGGCCGCGCCGCGTTGGGCCACCTATGCCGATCTCGAGGCGGTGCCGGACCATCTCGTGGCCGAGATCGTCGATGGGGTGCTGGAGACGCATCCGCGACCGCGGATGCGTCATGGCACGGCCGCCGGAGAACTCTATGCCGAGCTGACCTTGCCATTTAGGCGCGGGCGCGGCGGGCCGGGTGGCTGGATCTTCGTGATCGAGCCGGAGGTGCATCTCGGTCGTCACGTGGTCGTGCCCGACATCGCCGGCTGGCGCCGCGAACGGCTGCCGGCCGAACCCGAGACCGCCTATACCGACATTCCCCCGGATTGGGTCGGCAAGATCCTGTCCCCCTCTACCGCTCGCCTCGATCGCGGGCCGAAGCGGCGGATCTACGCCGAGGCCGGTGTCGGCCATCTCTGGCTGCTCGATCCCACGGACGGCGTGCTCGAAGGCTTCGCCCTCACCGGCGGCCACTGGCTGTTGCTTGGCACCGTCGCGCGCGGCGAGACAGTGACCCTGCCGCCGTTCGACGCCGTCTCCTTCCCCCTCGACGACTTGTTTCCCTTCGACGATCCGGCCGCCCCTCCTCCCGCCGAGACCTGAATCCATGCCGATCAACGTCCTGATGCCCGCCCTCTCGCCGACCATGGAGAAGGGCAACCTCGCCAAGTGGCTCAAGAAGGAGGGCGACGCGATCAAGTCCGGCGACGTGCTCGCCGAGATCGAGACCGACAAGGCGACCATGGAGGTCGAGGCGGTCGACGAGGGCGTGCTCGCCAAGATCGTGGTGCCGGAGGGCACCGCCGACGTGCCGGTCAACGAGCTGATCGCGCTCATCGCCGAGGAGGGCGAGGATCCCGGCAGCGTGACGGCCGGCGGCAACGGGCCGGAGAAGACGGCGGACGCGCCCGCCAAGGCGGATAAGCCCGACGCGGCGAAGACCCAGGCGCCCGCCGGCAACGAGACGCCCGGCGGCGGCACGATGTCGTACGAGCGGGTCGACACGGCCCCGGAAGGCGCGCGCCTGGCGGGCGGCAAGACCGCGGACGGCGCTCCTGCCGGGCAGCCTGAGGGCGGCCGCCTGTTCGCCTCGCCGCTCGCCCGCCGCATCGCCAAGCAGGAAGGCGTCGACCTCGGCGCCGTGCAGGGCTCGGGCCCGCACGGCCGGATCATCGAGCGCGATGTGCGCGCCGCCCTCGAAGGCGGGACCGCCAAGACTGCGTCGAAGGATGCTGCGTCGAAGGATGCTGCGTCGAAGGCCGCGTCGACCTCGGCGCCCAAGCCTGAGAATCGGGAGGCCCCGGCCGCCAAGGAAACCCCCGCGGCGAAGCCCGCTCCTGCGGCGGCCGCACCGTCCGGCCTCACGGCCAAGCAGGTGATGGGGATGTTCGAGCCGGGCTCCTACGAGGAGGTGCCCCTCGACGGCATGCGCAAGACCATCGCCAAGCGCCTGGTCGAGTCGAAGCAGACCGTCCCGCACTTCTACCTCTCCCTCGACGTCGAGCTCGACGCGCTGCTCTCCCTGCGCGAGCAGGTCAATGCCGGGGCGACGAAGGACAAGGACGGCAAGCCGGCCTTCAAGCTCTCGGTCAACGACTTCGTCATCAAGGCGCTGGCGCTGGCGCTGCAGCGGGTGCCGGCGGCGAATTCCGTCTGGGCCGAGGACCGTACCTTACGCTTCCGCCACTCCGATGTCGGCGTCGCGGTGGCGATCGACGGCGGGCTGTTCACGCCGGTGATCCGCAAGGCGGAGCAGAAGACGCTCTCGACCATCTCGGCCGAGATGAAGGATCTCGCCGCCCGCGCCCGCACCAAGAAGCTCAAGCCCGAGGAGTACCAGGGCGGCACCACGGCGGTGTCGAACCTCGGCATGTTCGGCATCAAGTCGTTCGGCGCGGTCATCAACCCGCCCCACGGCACCATCCTGGCGGTCGGCGCCGGCGAGGCCCGGGTGGTGGCGAAGAACGGCGCCCCCGCGGTGGTCCAGGCGATGACGGTGACGCTCTCCTGCGACCACCGGGTGGTCGACGGGGCGCTGGGCGCCGAGTTGCTCGCCGCCTTCAAGGGCCTGATCGAGAGCCCGATGGGCATGCTGGTGTAGCATTTTCCCCTCCCCCTTGTGGGGAGGGGTCAGGGGTGGGGGTGGTGCCGCCTATGGCTGTGCGGTGCCTCCTGCACCACCCCCACCCCTAGCCCCTCCCCACAAGGGGGAGGGGAAGCGCTCTACTTTCGTGCCGATCGGCGGAAGAGATTGTGGATGCCCTGGAACGGATCGCCCGATCAGTCGGCATCACCGCGAGCAAAAGCGAATGCCAAGGTTATGCGGCACGCTCTCACGCCTGCGGAAAAGCGGCTGTGGTGGCACCTGCGCCACCGGCTGCCGGTCGAAGGGTCCCATTTCCGTAGGCAGGTCGCCATAGGCTCCTACGTCGCCGATTTCTGCTGCCTCGGAGCCCGGCTGATCGTCGAGGTCGATGGCGGCCAGCACGGTTTTGACGACCACCAAGCCTACGACGCCGCGCGCACGGCCGCCCTCGAAGCGCGAGGCTTCCGAGTCCTGCGCTTCTCCAATTCAGACGCGATGCGCGCGATCGACGACACGCTCGACACGATCATTGCCGCCCTGGCCGCCCCGCCCGCCCCGGAGACCTGAATGTCCGACACCTACGACGTCCTCATCATCGGCGCCGGTCCCGGCGGCTACGTCGCAGCGATCCGGGCGGCCCAGCTCGGCTTCAAGACGGCGGTGGTCGACCGCGAGCACCTGGGCGGCATCTGCCTCAACTGGGGCTGCATCCCCACCAAGGCGCTGCTGCGCTCGGCCGAGATCTACCACTACATGCAGCACGCCAAGGATTACGGCCTGACGGCGGACAACGTCGGCTTCGACGTCTCCGCCATCGTCAAGCGCTCGCGCGGCGTGTCGGCTCGGCTCAACGGCGGCGTCGGCATGCTGTTGAAGAAGAACAAGGTCGACGTGATCTGGGGCGAGGCCGCGATCGAGGTCGCGCCGAAGGGCAACGAGCCCGGCCGGGTCGTAGTCAAGGAGACCACGCGCGCCGAGGCCCCGAAGGGCGCCAAGGCGGCGGGCACCTACCAGGCCAAGCACATCGTGGTGGCGACCGGCGCCCGGCCGCGGGCGATTCCGGGCATCGAGCCGGACAGACGCCAGATCTGGACCTATTACGAGGCCATGGTCCCGGAGAGGATGCCCAAGAGCCTGCTGGTGATGGGCTCGGGCGCGATCGGCATCGAGTTCGCCTCGTTCTACCGCACCATGGGCGCGGAGGTGACGGTGGTGGAATTGCTGCCGCAGATCCTGCCGGTGGAGGACCACGAGATCGCGGCGCATGCCCGCAAGCGCTTCGAGAAGCAGGGCATCAAGATCCTCACCGGCGCCAAGGTGACCAAGGTCGCGAAGGGCGATGCGGTCACCGCCACGGTCGAGACCGAGGGCGGCAAGACGCAGGAGATCACGGCCGAGATCCTGATCTCGGCGGTCGGCGTCGTCGGCAACATCGAGAGCCTCGGCCTGGAGAAGCTGGGGGTCGCCATCGAGCGCGGCATCGTCGCCACCGACGGGCTCGGGCGCACGAATGTGCCGGGGATCTACGCCATCGGCGACGTCGCCGGTCCGCCGATGCTCGCCCACAAGGCCGAGCACGAGGGCGTGATCTGCGTCGAGACCATCAAGGGCCTGCACACCCACCCGATGGACAAGGGGAAGATTCCGGGCTGCACCTATTGCCAGCCGCAGATCGCGTCCGTCGGTCTCACCGAGGCGAAGGCCAAGGAGCAGGGCTTCGACGTGCGGGTCGGCCGCTTCCCCTTCGCGGGCAACGGCAAGGCGATCGCGCTCGGCGAGCCCGACGGTCTGGTGAAGACGATCTTCGACCGCAAGACCGGCCAGCTGCTCGGCGCCCACATGGTCGGGGCCGAGGTGACCGAGCTGATCCAGGGCTACGTCGTCGCGATGAATCTCGAGACCACCGAGGAAGAGCTGATGCACACGGTCTTCCCGCACCCGACGCTCTCGGAGATGATGCACGAGAGCGTGCTCGACGCCTATGGGCGGGTGATCCACGCGTGATCGCCCCCCGGCCCTTCCGGCAACGCAATCCAGCTGTGCCGCGAACCGGAAGGCCGGGCTCGGTGTTGACGCCTCGGAAAGACCCGGAGACGTCGAATGTGGATGCCGTTGACCCGTGCCGCCCGCCTGGCGGCGGCGGTTGGGGCCGTTGCGATCCTGATGCCCGCCCTGGCGAATGCCCAGGGCACCGAGCGGCAGCGCCTGGCCTGCATGACGGACGCCATGACGCTGTGCTCGCGGGACGTGCCCGACACGCGGCGCATCGAGCGCTGCCTGCGTCGCAACTACGACCGCATCAGCGCGCCCTGCCAGAGCGAGCTCGATGCCGCCGGTACGGCCACCGGCGCGAGCGCGCCTCCGTCCGGCCGCTGAGCGCGGCCAGCCCTCCCCCTGCCGTCCGCCGGCGCGATGGTCAGCGCCCGCCTCCGGCGCTAAGCTCGAACGGCGCGAGACGGCGCGGCGCCGGCGGCTTCAGGCCGCCCGGCGACCGGACGAGCGGGAGGACGATCATGGAACGGACGACGATGGGCTCGCGGCGGGTCCTGCTGGCGGGCCTCGCCGCGGGTGTGGCGGCGCCGATGCTCGCGACCGGCGCGAGCCCGGCGCAGGCCGCGGACGAGAGCGAGGCGGTGGGCCGCCGGCTCGAGGCCCTGCGGGCCGCGATCGTCGAGGGCGACGCCAAGGCCCTCGACGCGCTGACCCACCCGCAGCTGAGCTACGGCCATTCGAGCGGGCGCAAGATCGAGACCCAGGCGCAGTTCGTCGCCAGCCTCGCCGGCAAGACCAACTACAAGTCGCTGACCTTTTCGGAGCAGTGGATTCAGGTCGTCGGCGACACCGCCATGGTCCGCCACGTCTGGGACGGCGCCGACATCCTGCCGAACGGCGAGACCGGGCGCTCCTACATCGCGGTGCTGCAGGTCTGGCTCAAGGAGGACAGCACCTGGCAGCTGCTCGCGCGCCAGAGCTGCCCGCTCAAGCCGGCCTGACGGAGACCGGGAACGACGGTCAAGCTCGGGCGTTCTCGCTCGCGCCGCGATGTTCGGGACGCGGGGCGAGCGGGAGCGTGGAGCGGTGCGGTCCGACCGGCAGGTGAGCACGATCAGGTTGGTCGCCGAGGCGGTACGCCTCGCCAGCAACCTCGCCGTCAAGGAAATCACGCTGTTCTCGAGCGAGGTCGACCGGATCGCCCGGGTCGTCTCGACCTGGACGCTGTGGGGCGGCCTCATCGTGCTGCTCGTCTGCGTCAGCGGGTTCCTGCTGCTGATGGCCCTGGTGAAGGGCCTCGGCGCGCTGATCGGCTCGGAGGCCATCGCCGCGGTGATCGGGGCGGCGCCCTTCGTGCTCGCGGCCGTGTTGCTGACCGTCTGGGGCCTGCGCAAGATGGACGTGCGGCGGTAGCGCGATCGACGTCGCCGCGACGGCTCGATTCGGCGATGCCGCAAGCCGTACTTTCGCGCGGTCATGCGCCGCGAGCATGACCGTTGTGCGGTGCAATCGATTGCACTGTGCGCCGCAACATGGGAGAAGGATGACGCACCGCAGCGATGGCGTCGCGGCGGTGCAGCCCTCTTTGGGCGTTTCCTCCCTAGACTTCGGGCCGCCTCGCAAGGGCGGCCTTTTTTCTTATGCTGGTCGTTTTGGGCCGCGCGGTCTTGGCCGGACGACCACTTTCTCGACAGGCACGACCCTGCGTGTTCCGCCTCGGCGTCCGGACGAGGTTCGGCATTGCCGCGTCGAGAGCCGCACCGGTGCGGCTCCCCTGGGTTCATCGGGATGAATGCCCCAGCCCGTCAGGCCGCCAGGTAGGCCGCGATGTTGCGGCGAATGCGGTCGAGCGGCGCCTCGCGCGTGTCCGGCAGGGCGAAGCGCTCGCCCGTGATCGTCTCGAACGCGCTGACATAGGTGGCGGCGGTCTGCAGCACCACTTCGTGCGGGATCTCCGGTACGGCGTCGCGGTAGGGGTCGCAGCGGGCCGCGACCCAGTTGCGGACCACGTCCTTGTCGAAGCTCTCCGGGAGGGTGCCGGCCTCGAAGCGCTCGGCATAGCTCTTCGCGAACCAGTAGCGGCTGCTGTCGGGGGTGTGGATCTCGTCGGCGAGCACGATCCGGCCGTCGGAACCGGTGCCGAACTCGTACTTGGTGTCGGCGAGGATCAGGCCGCGCTCCGCCGCCAGCGCCTGGCCGCGGGCGAACAGCGCCAAAGCCGTCTCCGACAGGGTGCGCCACTGCGCCTCCGTCAGCAGTCCCCGCTCCAGGATCTCGGCGGCGGAGAGCGGCGCGTCGTGGTCGCCGTGGCCGGCCTTGGTGGTGGGGGTGATGATCGGCTGCGGCAGTTGCTCGTGCGGGCGCATCCCGTCCGGCAGGCGGTGGCCGTACATCTCGCGCTGGCCGGCCTTGTACAGGGTCAGGACCGAGGTGCCGGTGCTGCCGGCAAGGTAGCCGCGCACCACGATCTCGACCGGCAGGATGGTGAGGCGCCGCCCCACCACCACGTTCGGGTCGGGATAGGCCAGCACGTGGTTGTCGCAGATGTCCCGCGTCTTCTCGAACCAGTAGCGCGCGGTCTGGGTCAGGACCTGGCCCTTCAGCGGGATCGCGGCGAGCTCCCGGTCGAAGGCGCTCAGGCGGTCGCTAGTGATCAGGATCCGCCGCCCGTCGGGCAGGTCGTAATTGTCCCGCACCTTGCCGCGGTAGTGACCCGGCAACTCCGGCAGGGTCGCCTCGGGCAGGACGTAGTCGGCGAAGGGCGCCAGCGTGGCCGTATCCATTGATTCTTCCTGTTCCTATAAGCGCTTTCTCAGCGCCGTTGAAAAATAAGAGGAATTCTGGAGTTTTAACCTATATCCTGTTGGGGAGCTATACCCAATTGCGTCGGGAATTTTGCCGTTTTTCACCCAAATCGGTGAGGAGTCTGTTGGAGCCGAAGCGTGATGACGTCGAACCAATCACTTGGGCGGGCGCTTATGACGCCGTTTCCGTCGAGCCCTATGGTCCCGCGCCTCCTGCGTATCGGTCAGGGCAGCCTCGACGTCACAGAACCGATATACCTCAACGAAATGCCCTTGCGGAACCGGAGCGTGCTTCAGGCCGAGCTTGTCGATGATGGCGCGCGTCACAATGCGCGATAGATCGTATCGTTCGGCGAGATGGCGAACGGTGCCGTATTCATCACAGAAGCGGTCGAAATCAGCCCTTCGCACCCACCAGCGCTTGTTCGTTCGGCCGAGAGCCTGTCGTCCGGGGATCAGTCCGGATCGGACCAACCCGAGGAAACCCCAGTAGTTGACGCCGAACCGCTTCGCGGCTTCCTCAAGCAGCATGCTGTCGGGGCGATGCCCGTGCAGGGCGACGACCTCTCCCACGGATACGAGAATACCCTGCAGTCCAGGGGCGGACGGCAACCTTCCCCTGGGCCTCACGCGGCCGTCGAGGACGGCCGGGAGCAGACGGTCCAATCCGACCCGTCCCTTGAACGATGCTGCCGGTAATCCTGCCAGGTCCCCCACCAGGTCGTGGCATTCGGGGGCATCGCCGGATAGCCGGCCAAGCAGTTGCTCAAGCTCCTCCGGTGAGTAGGTCCTGTCGCGGCGGCCAGTCACGACCGGATCGTGGGTGGCGACTACGCCGGCATCGACCAAGCGCTGGAACGCCGGGACGCTGATCCCGAGGAACCTGGCGGCGTGCCGTTGCCCCAATGTTCGTGTTAGCAGGTCGCGAACCTTAGAAACCGCCTCCTCGTCGATCACGATCCTGGACCGAAGATCGGTGCCCGAGGGAAGAAGGCCAAGTTGCTCGGCGACCGCGACGAGCGTTTTGCGCCTCACCCTCAACTGGTTGGCGGCTTCGGTAAAGGTCACTCCGGCCGGAGCGGACCGCCTCGACTTCTCGGCATGATTGCGTACGGCGGCCCGCAGAAGCTCAAGCGACCGTTCCGGCGACCGGGCCAGCCACATCGAGAGGGCACCATACGCGGTCCGTGGCGAGAGGCTCTGCATGTCGCGCGAGGGCACGTCCTCGACCATGGCATCGAGAAGCGCCTCGAACGACAGCGGCCAATCCGCGAGAAGCTCCAATCCGCGCCGGCGCGCCGCCGCCTTGGTAGCGTGGTCGGCCCGGCGCATGTCGAGCGCTCGGCCGTGGCCCGCAATCCATCCGACGTAAAAGGCCGCCCATATAGCCGCCTCCAACGTGACGCCGTCCAGGATACGCGACGGGAGCGGCTCGCATCCGCCGAGACGCCCGACCACGTATCGGTCCAACGAACACTCGTTCGGTGAACGCGGGATGGCGGCCGCGTTCGTCAGGTCCCCCCCGCACCGGCATCGCCAGGGCCAAGCGCAGTCGACGTCGACGGGCTCGGCGCATGCGGGACAGGCGCGCAGGAGCTCGCAATAATGGATCGGACAATTGTCGACGTGGACCACGTCCCACCAAGCGCGGCGGTATGGGCGGAAGAGTCGGGGGCCGTCATTCTCGACCGTTCCCCGCAGGTCGCCTTCCAGGCAGCGCGGGCAATACCGTCGCTTCTTCGGCGCCCAGGACCTCGCCAGGAGCGTCTCACCATTCAGGACCACCGCCTGACGTGGCCCCGAGCTCACGGCGGTGTACCGGGCGATGTCCGATCCAGCCAGACCCGCGAGGTTCTCGACCGCCTCGATCCTCCGGCCGGCCAGGACCTCCCCGAAATACCGAAGCCCGACCTCAGCGGCGAAGGCGCGGCAGGATGTCTCGCCGTTCCTGGCGGCCAGCCGGCCGAACAACGAGTATGCCGGCTCGGGCCGGAAGCGCACGCGCAACGCGCGCGGCTCGAACTCCTCATCCCTGTTGCGGCGGTCGCGAGCGGGCTTCGGCAACTCCTCGGGCAAGCGGCACGTCCGTCGCGGCGGGACCGGGGACCGCGTGGAATGCCGTCTCCACGTCGGCCCGCCGGAAGATGACCTGCCTGCACGCCGGCGGGGCGGCGACAGGGACGACGGAGAGCCGTCCGAGCCGCGAGACGACGGCTTTCGGCGAGGTGCCGAACATGGCAGCTGCCTCGCTTCCGGTCACGTATGCATCACGGAACCGGGCCAGTCCAGCGCGGTCGACCCGCGTCGCCGAACCGCATCGCCGTCCCAGCAACCCCACGCGCGCAAGGTGGCGTGCGGCCTGGTAGTGCAGGCGCAGTTCCGCCGCCGCCTGCTCGATGCTTACATTGCCGTCGGGGCGCCCCGGCTTGAGCGCCTTCGGATCGACGAGGACTTGCGCGAGCGTACGGGCGTCGCCGACCACGCCGGCGGGCGACACGTCACCCGCGAGGATGCGCCGGCAGGCGTGGTCGAGCGGGACCCCGGCTGCCTGGCAGGCCGCCGGGAGCGGGAGGATGCCGTCCGGTCGCGTTTCGAGCCGGTTCGCGCCGGCCGCGAGGCGACGAACCAGATCCTCGCACGCCTCCCGGCGAATGCGAGTGGGCTTGGCCTCGGACGGCCCGAGCAGACCGGCCGCGGCGATCCTGCCTGCCTGCGACTTGCCGATGCCGAGCAGGCGGGATGCCTCGTCGATTCCGACGAGCTCGGCTTGCTCCCTCAGGATGGTAGAAACCTCTTGCGAGGAGATCCGGATGCCGACACCCCGACGCGCACCGCGCGGGACCAAGCCACGTCGGGACGCCTCCCGTTTGATGCGCGCGAAGCTCCACCCCATCGAGCGCGCGGCTCCGGAGATCCCGGGATCGCGCGGCGACGGCGTGGAGAGCAGCGCGCCCTCCCGGTCGGAGATCACCCCGTGCTTGATTGCGTGGCCACGCATCGCCGACCGCACCGCGGACCCGAAAACCGAGGCATGTTCGAGCTTCGCCGCCCAGTGCTCGTAAGCCCAGCCGTACGTCCCCGTCAGTCCGGTCCCGGTCCCTCCATCCCGCGACCGGGCGAGCCCACGGTCGAGCGCCGCCACGAACTGCGTCGGCCAGGACACCAGCGCGCGAAACGCGACTTCCCGGATCTCCGCGGCGGCCGCGGCATCCCGGCGTGGCTTGAGGGCGGATAGAGGCCCCGTGATGACCAGCCCGAGCCGTTCCATCTGCGGAACCGCTTCCCTAAGGTCCATTTCGCCAAAGAGCGGAACGTCGGTAGGCCAACCCGCGAGCCGTGCAGCCGCGTATTCGGAAAAGCCCGCGGGCCCCCGAGGATCCGGCGGACGGGGTGCGGCCAGGCTGCAGCCACATAGCCTGCACCGACCGGGAGCGCATCCCCAAGCCGGACGGGCCCCGCAGCGCGGGCAGCCGGCGCTCAATCCCGTCCCGTGCGTCGGGCAGCGCGTTACCGACAGGACATCCCACCAGAGGCGACGATGGACATCGACGGCAGCGTCGCGCCCGGCGGCTCGCGCGAGCAGGACGTCCTCGCGCACGCAATGCGGGCAATATCGGCCGCCGTCCTTGGACCAGTCCGCAAGTCCGACGACGGTATGGCCGATCCGGACCGACCGCGAGCGAGCATCAACCTTCGGGGAAGACAGCAGCAGGTCGGTTGCGTCCACGCGCGCGAGCATCGCCAGGCGTTCGACCCCTCGGCCGAAACCGAGCTTCCGAAGGCTCAGCCCATGCTCGTGACAGAAGGCGGCCAAGTCCCCGTCCCGATGGCGCGCTGCGAGCCGTCCGAGGAGGCTCGCACCTCCCTCGTACGGCTTCGGACGGACACGTAGCGCGAGCGGCTCGACGGTCTGCCGGCTCACGCGGCGAGCCTCTCCTCAACGTCGTCCCTGACCGGCCGGTAGGCCAATTGCCTCGGGCGACGGCGGTTCGCGCGCTCGGACATTGTCGCGTGCTCCCTTGCCATCCGCACCCAGAGCTTCAGGAACGCGTCCTTGCCGGCGAGGTAGGGATTGCGAGCGGTTCCCCGGGCCAGTTCGCGTGCCGGCACCGGTCGCGCGTCGGGGTCGACCGACAGTTGCGGCGCCCCGGCGGGCTCGAACCGCTCCCAGACCTGTCCGAGCAAGGTGAGATCGATCCGCCTTGCCTTCCTCTCCAGGGCGACGCTCAGCGCCTCGCTCAGGGTCTTCGAGACGAGGCCCGGATAACCGCCCGTCGCGCAATACAACCGCTTGGCCGTCTCGTGCTCGAAGAGGAACGACGGCTCGGGCAAGCCGAGCTGGGCCTCGAACAGCCCGAGCATGGCCATGAATGCGGCGCGCCCCTCGATGGAGGACCAGGAATAGGGATGGAGCACGACCGGCGGCTGCATGCGACGCCGCAGCTGCGGGTAGTCCCGCAGGTGGAGGAGGCTCGGCAGGCCGGCCAGCACGATCTGCGTGCCGAGCCGGTTGAGCAGACTTTTGAGGAATTCAGAGACGTCCTCCTCGTTGTCCTGGCTGATGTGCTCGCAGAGGTGGTGCGCCTCGTCGATGAGGATCAGCTCGACCTTGAGCTCGTCGCAGAGCCAGCCGATCTTCGCGATGATCTCGTCGGTGTTCCAGGTGTCCCGAGCCTTCGACCCGAGCGCGCGCATGATGGCCGCGACGAACGATCTCTGCGTCGGGCGCTTCGGGGCCTCGACGAGGATCACGCGTCGGACGTCGCCGTCGGGGCCATCCGTCAGGTGCGGATGGTCCTCGGCGTAACTTTCGAGGATGGTGGATTTCCCTGCCCCGGAGGGTCCGGCGATGACCAATGCCCGTGCCTTCAGGCGGCGGCGCCTCTCGGGCCTGTACCGGGCCTGCAGATTCGCGATTTCCGCCTTGCCGTCGAGCAGGGCTTGGTGAGGCACTGTCCGGGTCTCGAAGTCGACGACGACGTCCCCGCCGCCAGCCGCCTCGGGCCCCGGTCCGATCGCTTGCTCCGTCGCCACCTTCACGCCGACCTCCTGGTCCATTGTGCCATCATCGCGAGCATCGCCGCTTGAACGTCCGGGTCGGCGCCGCCTCCGGCCGACCCCGAGTTACCAGCCCGGTCCCCGCCGCCCTCATGACCCTCGGCCTCGCCCCCAACGGGAACCGGCGCAGGATCATTCGCGGGCGTCGGCTGTCCGACGAGCGGCGTGAAGAAGCAGCCGTTGTTCAGCCCGTACCGTGCCGCCCGCGCGGCGGTGGTCTTAGCCTCGGTGTCATCCAGGGCCACGGCCGCCTCCTCCGCTTCGAGGCGCTGCCCTTCGGCTCGGTGCAGATCGGTTACCGGTCCGCCCTCCGCGAGCCTTCGCGCCCGCTTGTCGTTGGTCCTGGCCTGGTGGAGCGACACCCCGGCCGCGAGTTCGGGCCGGTCGCAGGGCACCACGATCCACCGGCCTGTCTCCTCGTCAAGCACCTCGACCTCCCCTAGGTCGAACGGATCGGCGCGGACTTGGAACCGCTTGGTCGTGCCTCCGCGCCGGCGGCGCAGCTCCTTAAGGTCGTCGTGGTAGTAGACGAGCCCGAAGATCTTGATGCCGACGTTCGTGATCGGCTTCAGGAAGGTGGCGCCCATTAGGCGCCTGATGTCCTCGTAGGAGCGCACGCCCTCGACCCGGTCCACCTCGGCGTGGCGTTGCCACTCCTCAAGGGGGGTTCCCTTCAACCCGTCATGGAAAGTCACATGGTAATCGTCCACAAAATATCTTAGCAGCTTCTCCTTCACCTCCGAGAGATTCAGCTTGGCACTCGCGACTGATTTGTATTCTCCTCTTTTCGATGGGCTGCTGAATGTTTTTCCCTCCATGAGGTCGAAGACTTGAATTCCTATCCTGCCGAAAATTCTTTCGACCTTACCCTTCAACCAGGGTTGACGCGGAGGTAAGTTGACGACCGTGAAGCCCATCGACAACTCGGAGAGCTTCAGGGACCGACTGTGGAATTCTTTGCCGTTGTCACAGAACACCAGCCGGGGGATGCCCTCGGCAGGCCACGGATTCCTCAGCCCCAATCCCGTGAGGTCCTTGGGCCAGAATGCGTGGGCTAAACACCGCTGCAGTGAAGCGAAGCTCGGGGGCTCGAAGCTCACGTGCACCCCGAGCACCATCCGAGTACATCTGTCCAAAGCCAAGGTAATCCACGGCCTGCCCAAGGGTCTACCTGACGTCTCGTTGACGACGATGATGTCTAGAAGGCTGTGATCGACCTCGATTTCTTCGAGTGGCTTCGCAGGCGGGCGCTTGCGTTTAAACACGCCGGTTTCGAGATGCGCTTTCCGCCAATTAAAACGTTTCTTAATTTCTTCATGTTCAGAGTAGTTTTTCAGAAGATATGCTCTAAAGCATTTATAGCTTACTTTGAAGCCTTTTGATTTTAATTCTTTATTCAGAAGCTTGTGGACTTCGCTCAGCGATGCCCGGCGGTCGTTGAGAAACATTGTTTCAATGTAGATCTTCATTCTCTCAGGGATGAAGGCTTTTTCATCCTTGAACCGCGATGTTCGGTTCCCGCGCTTCTCGATCAACGGGACCAGGATGCGAATGTCCCGGCTCACCGCCATCCAGGGGTGATACCAGCTCTCGATCGTGCTGGGCTTGGGCGCGGCCAGGGGCTCCCGGGGCTTGTCCGGGTTCTTCAGCAACTCGGGGGGCACGCGGCGGCGCTCGGCGCGCGCCGTTTCGCGGGCGGCGGCGGCCTCGTCGTCCTCTTTCTGCCACGTCGGTCCTTTCTCGGCGAAAATCTCCGACGCTGCGCGCTCGAACGCGGTGTTCAGAGGAATGCCTTCATTGTGCAATCGGTACGCATGCCAGAGATACTCCGCGCGCCGCATCGCCTCGATGCACGACTCCGTCTTGTTGCTCTCGAACGTCCTATTGAGGAGCTCCTCCTGGTCCGCCGTCAAACCGGCCCGGCCTTGGGGATAGTGCTCGATCTGCTGGCGCGTGCGGGTGATGTCATGGTCCGTCATGGTGCGTGTGTCGCCGCCGCCGACCGGTTCCAGGCGCCAGCCCCGGACGACGCGTTTCCGCACGACCCAGAGATGCGGGGTACCGTCCGCCTCCGTGATTCGGAGATGGTCGCCCTCCACGTACCGTTGCGGGCTGCCGCTCATCGTGATGCACCTCCTGCCAGTATCCGCGTGGACGCCCCGAGCGCGAGGTCCAGGTCCAGGCCGACCTCGCCGCGCGCGGCGAGGCGCATGGCCGCCCGAAGGGCACGGACCGGCGGCAGGCCGCCTGCCCAGGCCGCTTCCCCGACCGTCGCGCAACGCGGCAGCACGGCACGGACGCGCTGCTCCGCCAATGCGTCGCCGACACGGCGACCCTCGGAGAGGACCGCCCGGGAGTTCGAGAGGCGCGGCTCGCGCCTGATGTCCTTGTCGGTCCAGACCTCGAAATCGGCCCCGAGCGCCGCGCACTCCGCCTCGATGCGCTCCCTCCGACCCCGCAGGACGGGATCTCGGGCGAGCCGGCGTGCAGGCTTGACCTCCCGAAACGTGCGGCCGAGCGCCGTGACGACGAGGAGATCGGGCGTGTAACGGCGGACACGGCCGGCATCGCGCCACTGGAACGTGACCGGCTGGGTCGCGAACTGCACGACTTTCCAGTCCACCTCCAGCAACACGAGGGCGTCGAGTTCGAGCAGGCTCTCGAACGGGACGGGCGCCCCCATCTTGCGGCTCGGGTGATAACCGGTCAGGGCCCCCGTCCGGCGGCCGGTGACCACTTTCCTGGCCGGCGGTCGCATGGGCCTCATATGCGGCGCCCCCGGGGCTCGCATGAGACCGCCACCCCCAAGGCCGACTTGCCGGAATACATGCCCATGAGCACGCGGCGTCGCACCGGCGGCTCGCCGCAGCGGCGGACGACGAGCGCGCTCATCCAACGACGGTCGAGAATGGCCGTCTCTTGCGTGCCGCGCCCGTCAAACCCGGCCTGCCAGCGAGGGACTTGGCAGGGGGACGAAACAGCTTCCACATGGCGATGGGCGACCGCCGCAAGCGCCGCAAGCACCTGCTGTCTCCCGCGAACGGCATCGTCGAGGGCAGCCACGCAGCGCGGCCGTCGGGTGGCCTCGTTCGTTTGCGTCGTTGCATCATGTGCGACGACAGCGTCGCGCGATTTGCGGGATTGTGGCATGGGCGCGTCCGTTCGCGTGACGAGAATTCGGTAGTGGGAGGGACGCCGCGGCGGGCAGCCCTCATTGAAGGGACCGCGCTTCTCAGGCGCCCACAGGGTCGCCGGGCCTGGGCTCCGCCCCGGCCTTGTCCGTGGTCGTACCGACAGCCGGCTTCTTGGGGAGAGCGGGCCGTCGAGGCGCGCGGTGGACGGGTAGGACGATGCCGACGATGCTGAAAAGGGTTCGGTCGGCCGGTCGGAGGGTGTCCTCGCACATGGAAAATCTCCCACGGCCCGGCGGCCGGCGCCGGAGCCTGATCGTTGTGGTGAGGGGGTGCGGGACCTACGGCCCGTTGCGGGGCCGTAGGTCCCATGCTAGACAAGGTTGTCCGGTAGAACGTCAGCCCTTTGAAGCACCGAACGCCTTGGGTGAGGCGTGGACTTCGTCCGTCGGCTGGTAATCGAAGTCCGCGTCGAGCAGGCCGACTGCATCGGCCAGCCCCATGTCAGGTGCGTCGTCGAGCGCCTTGATATCCTCGTCGATCAACTGCAGTCCTCCTCGCTGTGGAAAACCACGGCGCGTGCCCGCAGAAATCCGCCTTCCCGCTTGCAATGAGCGCGTGGAGCGGGCATAAAGAGGATTCCTCGTCGGGTTTTTGGCCCTGCGAGTCCGGCCGGTACGAAGCTCCGTAAAGGGAATGGCCGAGCGGTCGCTTGGCGTGGTTGGACACGCCGAGCGATCAAGGTCTCCCCGACGCGATGACAACATCGCGCCGGGGAGCCGCCTTGTGGATCGGCCAAGGGAACGCTTCCGTTTGCCAGAGGTGGGCCGCGCGCCATTGCCGGCAATGATCTACTCCACACCGCACGCTCCCGCTGGTTAAGTGATAGGTTCAGCCAACGTCCTGACATGTTTCGTCCGGACGCAGTTAGTTTATCTAGTAGACGTAGTGTGACTTAAATATTTAACTGCAGTATATATTCAAAGTTTAGGTTTACGGTCAGATATTTACTTACTTTATAGTTGAGTTCGCATTTATTCTAGACTTGCTTCTTACGCGGCCTAGGTTTTCAGGAATTCCACGCTTCCGATCATTCTGCTCGCCGGCAATATTTTTGGGACCATTTCCGATTGAATACCAATGCATTGCTTGTCTATCATGACGAACCAAGCCGTTGCGCTTCAAAAATAGCTTAGCTTTCTCGCTCGCGTCTTTGCCATATTGGGATTTGACAACAATCTCATTAATAGCCTGGCCCGACAATCCTGCGTCGCCAGCTTCAGCCAAGGCATCAACGATGAGCTGGGCCACCCGGGACCGGAGCCGCGGGATTGGCTGCGCCTGGCCGTCCGAGCCGGTGCGCTCGGCTGCCTGAGCGACGTCGAGACACTCGCCTGACGGCGGATCGGCAGCCACGCGGACGGTAACTTCGGCGAGCCGGCCGGCCACCCTTGCGCGTCCGGCGGCAGTGGTGGCCTGAAGTTCCAGTAGCGCGTTCTGCGCTCCGACCAACATCGTCATCAGCGCGTGTACCTTCGCGTCCAGCTCTTCGTAGGCCTTGAGCTCCTCGGTCAATAGGTCGGCGTTCGTCCGCATGAATGCTCCGGCATCCCCTGCCGCCAATCTGGGGCGCTCGCGTTCCGGAGTCAACTGTAAAAACATGGACCAGGCATGGTGGTCGTCGGCAATGCAGAGATGCCTCCATGCCTACGCGCCCTGCCGCATTCCGGTGTCGTCAGGTCCAGGTCCGGTCCGCCGTCGCACCCTCGGCGCAACCGTTTCGGTGGTACGGCCCGCGAGGGGCCATACCTCGGTGGCGCCACCGGATCCGCGTTCGCAATGAGCCCATCAACCGTATGGGCTTGAGTCTAGGAATATTAGCAAGGAAACCGCCAAACATGCAATGCTCTAATAGAAATGGCAAGACTCCTGCTGAGTCTATGGTTAACAAACCGTTGCGTCCGCCGGCCCACCGCTTGGCCATGTCCCGCAGATAGCCGACCCCGTATCCGGTCTTGGGCACCATAGTTCCGCACCGGAGCGACCACGCGTATCGTAGGGTCACTCCCGATAGCGGCCCTTCGACTTTTCTGGCGACGCGGACCACCCGCCCCTCGGGTATGACTGAGTGTCGCGATGGGTGCCGCCCACTCCTGGCCGCGTAGCCCATTAGGCGCGCGCCCGGCCAACGTTCGCCAGCTCGTGCGCCGCCGGAAAAGCATGGTCCGTGTCGAGGCACCGTACGTGAGTGCCGTGGCGCCCGCCGATGGGACGAGGGCCTGGGCGCCCAGGCCCGCCCGAGCCAGGTGGCCCACCGGGACCGGTGGCGCTCCGCCCCCGGACAAGGCGCGAGCGGCACCGTGCCTCTGGCGACTGAGGAGGTCCCGTTGCGCGCCTCGCAGGGCACCAAGGCGATGCCGGCCACAGGGATGCCGACAGCCGGGATGGCTGGTCCGAGCACCACGAGGGTCACGACGGCAGTCGGCGTCCGGGGCAAGGGATGCCGGATCTTGTTGGCCATCTCGACGATACGGGCTCCGACTTGAGACGGCCCGACCAATGTGCCGTAGGACACGGCTGCGGCGAGCGCCACGCCGCGCAGGCTAACGCTTCATCAGGTGCACCGAGACCGACGTCGTCACTACACTCGGTCATATGGGGTAGCGAGAAACCTTTGTTGATGGCAGCGTTTTCGCCTTGACACCATGGCAACCTTGTTCATGCTCCGTTCCAGTTCGTCAACCGCTTGCGGGCCCGCGTGCCGTCCACCTTCCCCACCGTCCAGACGCGGCTGCCGGACCACCCGGCCCTCGACGCCATGGACGACCTGTACGGACGCATCGAGCGAACCCTCCACGCCGCCATGAAGGCGGGAGACCATGGAGCGGCGACCTCCAACTCACCCTCTACGAGCGCTTCGACGTCACCTCCGACTACGTCGACCACGTCAGACGCGGCCTCGAAGCCAAGCTCAAGGCTGTCTGCGAGGGCGCGGCAGCCCAGGCCCAGGGGTTGAGGGAGAAGGCAAAGGCCAAGACCGCCCAGGCCGAGGCCAAGGACAAGCGCCTTGCCAAGGAGCGGCTCAAGCGCGAGAAGCTCGACGCCAGGCGACAGGCGCTCCACGACGCCGTCGCTGCCGTGCGCGAGCCGGAGCCAGACCCCAAGGCCGCCAAGCGCAAGGCCAGGGCCGCCGAGAAGGGCAAGGTGGAGAAGGCCGACCGGCTGATCGACCGCCTCAAGCACCCGATCCACTAGCACAGGCGCAAGGCCGACGCGCTGCTCGCCGACGCCAGGCGGCTCGACGAGCGCGCCGCAGACCCGTCGTTCGCTTTCGGAACCCGCGACCTCTTCGCCGCCCAGCACGCGTTGTTCAAGAACGGCTTCGCCAGCCACGAGGAATGGCGCAAGGCTTGGCGTGACGCGCGGTCCGCCCAGTTCGTCAGCGAGGGCAATGCGGGCAAGACTGACGGCAACGCCTTCGTGCGCCTCAACCCGCGCGAGGATGGTACGTTCAGTCTCGAACTCAGGCTGCCCCGTGCCGTCGCCCACCTCGCCGACGGCGGTTACCTTGCCTCGAACGGCACCTGCATCCACTCCGTGATCCTCGATGGCCTTTGGTTCGGGCACGGGCGCCACACCGTCGCCGACGGGCTCATCCGGCACCGGCTGCACGCGCTCGACCCGACCCTGCCGCCGGGGCCGCCGGTCAGCTACCGCTTCGTCCGCGACGAGCGTGGCTGGCGCGTCATGAAGCTGAAGCTCGTGAAGTGCGCGATGTATGGGCGCGGCAAGCTCGACCTTCTCCAGGCCCGCCTCATCGGCCCAAACCCGTGAGCTGTATCATCAAAACCGCGCCAGTGCCCTTTTCCACGCCGATTCACAGGAGGTCGCCCGCATCGGCCCTGGCGTCCGGGCGGCGGGGCTTCGGCAGCGGTCGCCGACGCCCGAGCGGCAGTCCCGACATGTCTTCAGACCCTCGCTCGTTCGGCGAACCGGTCAGCCGCGTCCCGGGTGTCCTCCTCCCGCGCAAGGCCGGCCAAGGTCTCGCGGTGCTTCTCGCAGCCGCGGCATTGCCCGCAGGCGTATTCCATGACGTGGCAGGAAAAGGTCGCGCCCAGGAGGGAACGGGGCAGCCCCGACACTCGAAGAAGCTCCAGGGCCGAGAGGCGGCGCGCCGGTGCCGTCACCCGCACGCCGCCCTCCTGGAGGTGCATCAGCCGGTCGACGGCGCGCAGGAAGGGCGCCCGCCCATCGGCGTGCACATCCGTGTCGATCGCACCGAGCAGGATCTCGGTCAGTCCCTCCCCGACGAACCGCATGCCGGCCAGGGTGACCAGCATCTGGTTGCGGTAGGGCCACCACTCGGGCGCCCGCGCCAGGTCCGAGGGCGGCCGCCCGGCGAGCGGTCCGAGGCCGAGGGCAGACAGGTCGACCCGGACGACCTCGTGGCGCAGCCCGAGTTCGTGGGCGACCGAGGCAGCCGCGGCGATCTCCCCCTTGGCCGGCCGCTGCCCATAATCGACCGTCAGGCAGGCGTCCGGCCGCTGCCAAGCGGCGATGGCCGCCGAGTCCAGGCCGCCGGAGAGCAGGAGGAGCCTCATTCCATCGCAGCCCAGACCGTGCGGTAGAGCGCGGAGGTCAGGTCCCGCACGACCGCGCAGCCGCTGCCGGTGAGCATCGTCAGGTGCAGGTCCTCGACCCGCTCCGCGAGGACGACCACCGGCTTCCCGTGGGCCCGCGCGTAGCCGACCTCGAACAGGGTGCCGGGATCGGCGCCGTCGAGCAGCGCGAGCACCGCGGCGCATCGGTCGAGGCCTTCGAGGTCGGCAGCCGCGGTCTCCTCTGCCGGGCGTCCCATCCCGACCTCGTGCAGGGGCGAGAACACCGGCGCGCCGAGCGCCTGCAGCCGTTCGAGTGCCTCCTCGACCAGCCAGCGCTGCGCGAGGTCGAAAAAAGGGCCGGCCAGGTAGATCAGGCCAGGGCGGCGACCGGCGGGGAGCGGCGTCTGGGCCCCGAGTTCCGCGGGCGTGGGCAGGGGAAGCGCGTGGTAATCCACGAAATGCGCGACGTGGCGCGAGGCTAGGTCCGCGGCGACGGATGGTTCCAGGCCGCGCTCGCCCCAATGATGCGCGAAGGCGGCGCTGAAGACGTCGCCGGAACCGATCTTGAAGACGCGCTCCGAGCGATAGGCCGGGATGTCGCTCGGTGCGCTTTGGGCCCGAAACACCCGGGCCCCCTCGCACCCGCGCTTGACGACGACGACCTCGGCGTCGTGCGACGCCAGGAGCGCGGCGCCGACGTCGTCGCCCGCCGCGCCTGTCGCCACCTCAGCCTCGCCCTGGTTCAGGACTATGGCGAGGGTCTCGGCCCGGGAGCCGTTGGCGCGAAACGCCTGTGCCGCCTGGCCGGTCTGGGGGTCGTGGACCGCGCGTCGCGCCTCGACGACGGCGTCGCCCTCGACGAAGCCGAAGCGCAGCACGACGTCGCCGGACACGGAAAGGGCCGCCTGCGGCGTCGGCTCGGCGGGTTCGAGCAGGGCGGGCGAGAGGGGATGGAAGTAGGAGAACGAGATCCGCTGGTCGATGGGCCGCACGCTCGCGGTTACCCCGAAGGCGTGCAGCGAGCTCACGATGTCGGGAACCCAGGTCCGGTGGGCGTAGGTGTGCAGTTGCGTCCCGGGGGAGAGTCGGCCGACGGCCGCGGCGGCCCGACCGCCGGACCCGAACAGGCGCCGCCAACGCGGAACGGTACAGACTTCGAGGTAACAGCCTCCGGCGATGATCAACGCGTCACCCGCTCGACCAGGACGTGGCAGCGGGTGCGGTCCACTTCGATGACGCGAGCCTCGTACCGGTGTCCCGCCCGCAGGCATCCCAGGAGCTGGTCCAAGCCCTCGATGCCCGCGAGCGATCCCGCGATCTGGGCCGTCGGCCGCGTGCGGCATACGGCCGTCTCGAAAGCGTCGTCCCGGTGGAGGATCACGTCGAGCACGTCGCGCTCCCGCACCGTTGCCAGCACGGGGACACGCACGCTGATGAGTTCGGTGTCGCAGCGAAGGTCGCATGGATCTCCGCTGCCCCCGCCGCCGGTCCCACCTCCGGTCTCCCCGACCCGGCCGGTCGGCCGGGAGGCCGGGGCACCCGGGCCTGAGCGGGCCCCCTTGCGCGTGCTGGACTTGCTGCCGCCTGACATCGAGATCCCTGGACGCAATTCCCAAGGATTGTGGCCTCTTTTGTTAATCGCCGTCAAACGGGTCCACGGCCGATATTCCTCATCGCGCGCCACATCACCGCGTCGAGCAGCGACGGCCTGGCGCCGAGGGCGCTGCAGAATTCGAGGAAGCGCCGCTCCAGGACCTCGTAATCACGCGGGACCCGCATCGAGCGGTCGAAGAGGTTGATCAGGATGCCAGCCCGGATGATGTGGATGTCGAGGATCGCGACCTCGTCGCTGCCGAGCCAGTTGCGCGCGATCCAGGATGCCGTCTTCGGCCCGATGCCCGGAATCCGCATCAGGTGGCGCCGGAACGCCAGGGCTTCGCCGGTCGGGGGCGGATCATCCTCGATCATCCGCAGCGCGACCGAGAGCCGGCGGGCCCGCTGGTGCGGGAAGCGGTAGCGGATCGGGCGACCGTGGAGCAGGACAGGTTGCAGCAGGAGGGTCTCGATCTCCCGCTCGCTCGGCCGGCGTCCGGGCACGAACAGGCCTTCTTCCAGCAACCGGTCATGCACGGCATGGTTGACCTCGGCCGTGATGCCGTAGCCGCCGAGCAGGCAGAACCCGACCTCTTCCTGCAGGCTCCCGTCGTGGTTCACGAACCCGTCGGATTGCTCGCACGCCCGGCTGACCATGTCAGCCCAGAACGCGGCGCTGGGCACCCATTCCGGCCGCCCCCAGCGGACGCCGGGCACCACCTCGGCCTCCGGGTCGGGCTGCGGGCGCCCCGCGAACGGCATATGGCGGTTCGGTTCGAGCATCACTTCCCGGCCCCTTGACGTCGCTCCTGAATATTCATTTTCATTCATGCGATGGAAACGCGCAAGGCAGGATCGACCGACGACGGGCGCGAGGCGCTCGCGGCGGCGCTCGAACGGGCTCGCAGGGAGGACGGCCTGAGCCAGCAGGCGCTCGCCCGCGCCCTCGGCTCCAGCCAGGCTAATGTCTCGAAGCTGCTCCGTGGACGACACGTCCCTCGTCCCGCACTGGCGAAGGCAATCCGAACCTACCTTGCGACGCGGCACGCAACGCCCGAGAGCCTCTCCTCGGCGTGGCAGGGGCGCCTGCTGGCGGCCTGCGAGCGCTCGAAGGCGTTCCGCGACATGGTCGATGCCGCCCTCCTGCTCATGAATGAGAATGAATGATGCGGCGCGCCCGAGGGATGCGAAGGGACGCTGCGCAGCTTGGCAGGATTCCTGCCGCCTCGACAGGCGAGCTGCGGTTCGGTCGCGGCCACGGAACACGATCGCCCGCCGCACTTGATCGCCCGCGCGGCAGGGGCACGTGGGGCCTTGTTCGGTGCGAATCCAGGGAGGTCAGGGACGGCCATGAGCTTCTCACCGACTTCATGCTGCCCCGACTCCTGGACTGGGCCATGGCGAACGAGGAACTCGTTCCTTATCGGCCGCGGGTGGCTGGTGCAGCCGCCGGCCGCGTGCTGGAGGTCGGTCTCGGCTCCGGATTGAACCTTCCGTTCTACGGCTCCGGGGTGAGCCACCTCATGGCACTGGAACCCTCACGTCCTTTGTTGGCCCTCGCCGAGCGGCGGTCCGTGGCGGGCCGCCTTCCCGTCGCGTTCGTCGCGGGATCCGCGTTGGCCATCCCCCTCGCCGGCGGCAGCGTGGACACGGTCGTGACCACATGGACCCTCTGCTCCATGCCTGACGCCATGGCAGGTCTTGCCGAAATGCGGCGCGTGCTGCGCTTCGGTGGCACCTTGCTGTTCGCGGAGCATGGCCGCGCCCCGACCGGTGGGTCACGCGCTGGCAGGACTGGGTCACGCCCGCCTGGAAGCCGCTCGCCGGCGGCTGCCACCTTAACCGCCCCATCGCCGATCTCAGCCGAGGCGCAGGTTTTGGGCTGATTGACCTGCGCACTGGCTACGCCCGGGGCTCGCGCCCGTTTACGCACCGGAATACCGCTGTGGGCACCGACGACACCGTCCGGCACCTCGGCGACTGCTGCGACCGCCGCGGCGAGGATCACGCCCGATCAGTCTTCGCCCGTTTCGACCGGCGCGGCCTCGGACCTCGTCCCGGTTTCCCGGACCGGCGTACGGACACGGAGGGGGCGCAACCGCGTCCAAAGCCGCAACGCCTCGTTAACCATCACAACCTCAAACCTCTAGCTTTTAGAGATTTCGGTGGCGGGATAATATTCCTGGCCTTATAATTCCAACATCAGAAGTGAAGCGGGCCACCAACGGAGGTCTCCCGTGATCATCGCGTTCTTCTCTGACGACACGTCGGCTCTCCATGCCGCCCTCCTGGCGGGAGCCGCCCTCGCACGCCTGGCGGGCTCCGCGGAGGTGGGGCCGGACCTCGCGCCCGGCGCCACCGCCGCCCTCTTAGAGGCCCTGGGCGCCGCGCGCGCGGAGAACCGCCATCTCGCCGTCGCCCTGCCGTTGGCGCGCCTTGCCGACCGCGCCGTACGCGGCAGCGTCGACCTCTCGGTTGTCTGCCACGGGCCGACGCCCCTCGCCACGGCAGTCGCCCGGTACGCGATGGCCTGCGTGAGCGCCTCCCCCGACCCCGCCTTGGATCCTCCATGGATGCTCTCCTGCTGCGCCCGTGCGCGTCCCTACGGGCTGCGCGTGCTGCCCGTCGCCTCGCCGCCTCTGCGTTGCGACGAGGCGGCACACCTCCGCCGCGGGTGGCCAGGCCCTTCCCTGGCGGCCCGCGCGGCGGGCCTCGCCGCTGCCCTCTGCCTGGCGGCCGAGGATCCCCGCGCTGCCTCCATCAAACCGGCCGACCTCGCCGCGCTCCTGGCCGGGCCGGCCACGGCCTCGGAGGTCGAGCTCCGGTCCAGGCTCCTGGACCTCGCCCGCGACCTCGACGGGGGCGACGCCGATTCGACAGGGCCGTCGCGCCCCGCGGGCGCCGAGCGCGCGAGGCGAGCCCGCCACCTCGCGCCACGGCGCAGGCCTGTCGCGCCCCGCCACGAAGGCTTCGCGTCCCGCCCCCCCGCCCGCTGCACCTGCACCGTCGCCGGTTGAAGGAGGAAAGACATGACCACTCGCGCCACGCCCGTCCCGCACCCCGTCGCCGCGCTCGACCCGCCCCGGAACGCCCGCCGCCGCGGGCGCCCCGCCCGGCGCCAAGCCCTGGACCGGACCCGTTCCCCGCTCGCCCCGCACCTCCTCGCCGATGCCCTCCTCGTCGACGAGCGGGAGCACCTGGACCTGGAGGCGCTGACGGCAGACCTCCTGGACGGTGATTTCGACCGGCAGGACGACGACTACGCGCTCGCCCCCGCCAGGCACATGCACCGCGCCGTCCGCGATGAGGAAGACGCTTGGTCCGCGAACGGGTGACAGGCGGGCCCGAGCCTCGCCGCCCTGCGATATCTCTCCCCTAGGAAAGGGGGAGGGGTGCTGAAGCGAACGCGGCAAGTCGCCGACGAGACGGGAATACGTGGGCCGCGCTTCACCTGGCGTATCCACGACCTCTCAGGCTGCGCTGGATTGAGGCCAGTGCTCGATACCTGCTTGTCAACCTCGGCCCATAACCCGAACCGCTCGACGCCCTGACCGGCTCGACGGTCGGGCTGCGCCCCCCTTCACGGAGGCTTCCTTGATCGCCGCCATCTTCGGCTGCCCCGGGCGCACGGACGCCGCGCATGCCGCCCTCATCCTCGCCGACGCTCACGCCGTGGCAGGCGATGCCACGACCCTCGTGCGCGTCACGCTTCCCGGCGAGCCGCGCCTTCCCGCCCTCGCCATCCGGCCCGATGCGATGCGGCTGGTGGAACACGAAGCATCGACCCTGCGGGCCGCCGGCGTCCTCGTCGAACGGGAAACCGCTCAAGCGGTCCGAGCGGGGCGTCACGTCGTGCTCGATCTCCCGCCGCGGTGCCTTGCCGACCGGGCCTTCCGGATGCGGGCCGACGTATCGGTCGTCGCCGTCGGCCCGACCCCGTTCGACGAGAATGCCGCGGCGTGCGCCCTGGCCGCCGATCCGCACGCGGAACGGGACGCCGGCCGCCAGGTGCCCGATGCTCTTGCCGAGGTCGCTCCGCCCTGGCTCCTGGGATGCGGGCGAGGCGGGGGCGCCCCGGCCGCGCGGGCCTTCGAGGACGCGGTGGGACGCCTCCTCGGCGGCATGGCCGCCGGACGCCATGCACGGGTACTTCCCGTGGTCCTGCCGGCGCTGAGCCGCAAGGAGGCGCTCCGCGTCGTCGAGGGGGACCGGACGGCGAGGACCCTCGTCGCCGGGCTGACCCTCCTCGCCGCCCTGCGAGCCGCGGCCGGGAACCCCAATGCGGCATCCATCGACGGGAGCTCGCTCGCCGACGAACTCCGCGCCGTCCTCCCGAACGCCGGCCGGCCGGACGAGCGGGAGGCCGGGGATAGGCTCCGCGACCTCGCCGACGAGCTCCAGGGCATCCGCGACGGCGTGAAGCCGACCGGGGAGGACCTGGCATCGGCTCCCCGCCTGGAGGACTGGAGCGAGGCGACGCGCCACGTCCGTGTCGTCACCGGCCGCGTCTACGGACATCCGAATATCCGGGATGGCCAGCGGATCCTGACGTCCGACCTCTACGCGTCAGATGGCGCGACCTGGGCGCGGACGCTGTCGCGGTACTACCTGCTCGGCAAGCCTGCCCGCCCCATCGACGGCGGCGGTCTGCACTAGCAGGTCCTACCCATCCGAAGACATCCACCCGCGCCGCCCGGCCGTCCGCCGGGATGGCGGAGCCATGCCCGACCCGGAGGTCCCATGCCCCACAGCCGCCCGGCCGACGCCGACGAGCCCTCCAACGCGGCCCTCGGGGACCGTCGGGGGCCTCCCCCCACCCTATCCGCGTGCCATCCGCTTGCCGCGTGGCGCGTGCTCGGCCCGGGCGCCGTCGACGCCGCGACGCTAGACGAGATC
Source organism: Methylobacterium ajmalii (assembly GCF_036448855.1). Taxonomy (NCBI): domain Bacteria; kingdom Pseudomonadati; phylum Pseudomonadota; class Alphaproteobacteria; order Hyphomicrobiales; family Methylobacteriaceae; genus Methylobacterium; species Methylobacterium ajmalii. The sequence goes on along the minus strand of NZ_JAZFXT010000011.1, from coordinate 4,847 downwards.
CGCCGGGCGCTCGCCGGCCCCGTCCTGCTGCACCATCGGCTGTGGCGCAAAGCCGTAAGCGGCGACGCTGCCGCCATGGTCGCCGTGGCCGTGGACGTCGTGCACGGCCGAGGGTCGGACGAGTTTGCAGGCGACCTCGCGATGAGTTGCCTGCTCGTCCATGCGCGGGCCGGTTGCGACGTCGCCGCCTTGGTCCTCGCCCACAACCTCGCCGTCCTGTCACGCCGCAGCGCCCTCGACGGCAACCCCGCGGAGGTCGGCGGCCGCTAGCGGGCACGGCCGCACGCGGCCGGTGCCGTCCCCTCGGTCTCGCCCGCCCGGCGCCTACCGCCATCCCTCTGCATCGAAGCCCACACCCCTAACAACGCCCGCGCCGTCCCTCCCGGCCGGTGCCGATCCCCATGCGCGAGACCTCACATGCATGACCTTGCCTTCCTGCGCGAAGACCTCGACGACACGGAGGCCGCCTCCTCCCCGGCCGACCGCCGGGGCCGGCGCATGCCTGCCACGGAAACCCTCGCTCGCCTCGCCGTGGAGGACGCGCTCGGCGACCGCCCGCGGCGACGCGTGAGGCGCGCCGAAGCGCTCGCCATGGTCGTCGAGGTCCCATCGGCCGAGTGGGTCGATCCGGTCCTGGAAGCGTGCCGGGCGCTGTGCGAATGGTCGGCCACCTTCGCCCGGACCGGCTCCTCCCGGAACGAGGACCGGCCCGACAAGGGCAACGACAAGGTCGCCAAGGCCCTTGCGCAAGGTGGACGGGTGCTTGGGGTGTCGCACGCCTGCGAGCGCCACCTTCCGGCGGCGCTCGTCGCCGCCGTCGACGTGCGCATCCGCGTATCGGTCCCCTCGAACGACGTCGTCGCGCGTGTCATCCGGTCGGCGACCGGCCAGCGACCGCCCGCGATGCCGGCCCGCGTGGCGGCCGGGCTGGGCTACTGGGAGCTGTGCAGCGCGATCCGCGGAACGTCGGCCCGGGCGTGCGTCCAGCGGCTGGTCGCGGCGAAGGAGGCGAAGTCGGTGGCCGACGCCTCCGGCGCGGAAGCGCCAGCCTTCGAAACCCTGTGCGGCTACGGCGCCGCCCACGACTGGGGCAAGAGGCTGCTTCGCGACCTCGACCTCTGGAAGCGAGGGGAGATCCCGTTCCGCTGCATCGACAGGAACGTGGTGCTGGCATCGGACCCGGGCCTCGGAAAGTCTACTTACGTTAGGTCGCTTGCAAGAGCGTCGGGTTTGCCACTCATCATTACATCTGTATCGGCTTGGTTTTCATCCTCTAGTGGTTATCTCGACGCGGTTATTAAACAGATAGATACGGAATTCTCGCATGCGGCATCGTTGGCGCCGTCTATAATCTTCCTTGACGAAATCGATAGTATTCCAAACAGAGCAACCATGACTGAGCGAGCCAGGGAATATTGGAACTCTATTGTAACTCATATGCTTTTGACGATTGACAACTACACAGCAAACAATGCGGCAGATATTTGCATTATCGGCGCCACCAACCATGCGGACAAGCTCGATGCCGCGCTGGTCCGGCCGGGACGGCTCAACCGGGTGATCCGGATCGAGCCGCCGCGGGCGTCCGACCTGGCCGCGATCTTCCGCCAGCACCTCGGCGCCGAACTCGCGGACGTGGACCTGGCCACGCTAGGCGAATTCGCCCTCGGCGCCACCGGCGCGCAGGTGGCCGCCTGGGTCCTGGAGGCACGGGCCCGGGCCCGTGCCGAGGAGCGGCCGCTGCGGGCCGACGACCTCTTCGGCGTGGTGGCGCCTGAGGACGGGCGCTCGGACCAGGAGCGGGCGCGCAGCGCCCTCCACGAGGCCGCGCACGCCGTGGGAGCGGAGATCCTGCGGGTCGGGCGCGTCGCGCAGGTCGACCTCGTCCTGCGTGGCGACTCCGCCGGCGCGACCAGCATCAAGCCGCTCCTCGGCTCCTCCCCCACCCGGGACGAGTTGGAGCGCATGGTCATCTTCCTGCTGTGCGGCCGCGCGGCCGAGGCCGTCTTCCTAGGGGAGGCCAGCGCGGGCGCTGGCGGGGACGCCGCGTCGGACCTCGCCCGGGCGACGGCCTTCGTCGCCGGCATCCACGCCTCGCTGGGCCTCGGCGACGCCCTCGCCTACCGCGGCACCATGGAGGAGGTCGCGCGCTCGATCCGGGACGACCCCGGTCTGCGCGGCGCCGTCGAAGCCGACCTCGCCCGGCTCCAGGCCGAGGCCGAGAAGCTCGTCTGGCGGTTCGGCGAGGCCGTGCAGGCGGTCGCCAAGGCACTCCTCGACCGCCGCGTCGTCGGCGGCGACGCCCTGCGCGCGTTGATGGCCGGCCACGGGGCGGGCGGGCGTGCGACGGAGGGAAAGCGGAAATGACGCGCCACGTCCCGCCGCCGGCCGGGCATGCCGCGCCAGCGCCGGTCCCGCAGCGGGTTCCCGCGAGCCCCCCGGCCGCCAAGCTGCGAGTCTGGGTCATGTCGGACCTCAGGGTCGACTTGGCGCCCCTCCGGCTGCCGGATCCCCTGCCCGCGTTCGATGTGCTCCTGGTGGCCGGGAACGTGTCGAACGACCTGGGCTCCTCCCTGTCCTGGTTGGCCGACAACCTCGCGGGGCGCCAGGGCGAGCGGCCCGTCGTGCTCGTTCCCGGGAACGCGGAGTTCTGGAACGGCCGGGGCAAGGCGGACACCCTGCGCGAAAGCCGGATCCTCGCCTCCCGCCTCGGGATCACCCTGCTCTCCGACGAGGCGGTCCGGATCCCGGACGCGGGCGGGACGGGCGTCCAAGTCCTGGGCAGCACGCTTTGGACGGACTGGGGCATCGAGGGACGGGACAGGGCGACCCTTGCCCGCGGGTACGCCCGCCGATTCCACCCGGACTGCCGGCGCATCCGGCTCGGCCCGCGCACCCGCTACCTGCCGCACGATGCCGCCGGGGCGCATGCCCGGAGCCGCGCCTTCATCGAGGACGCGCTCGTCAGCATCAAGGTCCAGTCGGGAAGCTTCGGGACCTCCCCGGTCGCGCTCGTGCACGGCACGCGTCCCGGGGACCGCGCCATCGTCCTGACCCACCACGCGCCCAGCCGCCGCTCGCTGGCGCCGAGGCCCCCGCACGGGCTCCCGGTCGATTGGGGCGCGGCCGCGCAGGCTTCCGACCTGGAGCATCTCATGACGGCATGGGGCGCCCCCGTCCTCTGGGTCCACGGCCACGTGCCCCGACCCGTGGACCTCCGGATCGGGCGGACCCGCGTCGTCGCCAACCCGCGGGGCCGCCGCGGCGACCTCGAAGCCTTCCATCCGGCCCTCGTACTGGAGACCTGACACGATGCCTTCCCCTGCCCAGGGCATCCTGCCCTTCCCCGCGTCGGTACTTCACGGCCGCCCCGTCCCGGCGCGGCCGGCTCCCGGCCGGTCGGCCGCGTCCGGGCGAACCGCGCCGGCGGTTCGGCCGACGACGCTGCTGTGCCTCGACATCGAGACCGTCCCGGACACGGAGCTCGTGCCGGCGGACTGGCCCGCGGACAAGTTCCCGAAGCCCGCTTGGCACCGCGTCGTAGCCGTGTCCTACGCCCGGGCGCGCATCGTGACCGATCCCGCGACGAGCTTGGAGACCTACGTCGTGGAGCACTGCCGGAGCGGAGGCGAGGCGACCTGGGGCGAGGAGCGCCTGCTGCGCGGGTTCTGGCGGCTCTTCGACGCCGGCGCGCACCGGCTCGTCACCTGGAACGGCAGGTCGTTCGACGTGCCCGTCCTGCAGTTGCGCGCCTTCGTCCACGGCATCCCGGCCGGTGCCTGGTACCGGCGGGGCGACAGGTGGTCGGGGTACTCCGCGAGGTACTCGCAGGAGTACCACGCCGATCTGCTGGAACTGCTCTCGGCCCATGGCGCCTCGACGCGCATGGGCCTCGACGAGATGGCGGCCGCGATGGGCCTGCCCGGGAAGGCGGGCGAGCACGGCTCGAACGTCGGGCACCACATCGCCGAGGGCGACATCGAGCGCGTCCGGAACTACTGCGAGTGCGACGTCCTGAACACCCTGGGGCTGTACATCAGGTGGTCCTACCTCTGCGGGCAGTCCGACGAGGCGGGGCACGACGCGTCCATGCGCAGCCTCGTCGACTACCTCCGGCGCGAGGGGGTGCAGCGTCCCCACCTCAAGGCCTTCCTGGACCGGTGGGCCGCGTCGGCGCGGCCCGCCCCCATGCATGTCGCGCGCGGCGGTCGCGCCACCGAGCCAGCCGCTCGGTGACCGACGGCGTCCGATGCCGGGCCACGCTCCCGGTCAGCGTGAGCCCGGCGGGAGACGCGGGTCTCGCACGCGACGCGGCGCGGACGGTCGGGATGAGCTCGCCGGTCGAAAGCGACAGCGGCGCCTCCACGCCCACGCCGCCGCGGATCGACTCGCCGCCGGTGTGCGCCGTCGCCGTAACCTCGACGGTCCTGACGGTGAAGGCGGCGTACCAGGGCCGCCGCTTCCTCTTGCTCTTGAACGTCACGCCAAGGATCTTGGCTCGCTGGGCAGGGGCCGCTCGCGGTTGAGGCGGACGGGGTGGTCGATCCTCCAGCAGGATGCGCTCGCCCCCGGGGCCCCAGGCCCGTGGCCTCCAGAAGGCCGAAGCTGCGCCAGCGCGACCTCGGCTTGAACCGCGTGAATCCGACCTTCGCGCGCTTCCGTACCCAGCCGAAGAAGCTCATCAAAATATCCTAGAAACCTCGGCCTTCAGACCGGGGAGGCCGCGCATTCTCTCGCTGCTGTCGGACGTATTGGGCGACCACAGAAAGCGGTGCGCCGCCACAAGACGCCACGAAATACGACGGAGACCAGAGAATGCCCTGGTGGTAGCGACCCGAGATCTCGGG